>JAEEKC010000112.1 GCA_016282215.1 Lachnospiraceae bacterium | reverse complement strand
TCTTTCAGATCGTCCGGTACCATGGCAGGCTGGTGATCTCCAAACATCACAACGATCACGGGATCTTCCTTCTCCTTGAAATATTCGATCATATGCTCATAGGCCGTATCCGTATATTTCATCAGATTGTTGTAAACCACATATTCCGTGGTATTGTATTTTTCGTCCAAAATGCTGATGGGGCATGCCATGTTGTCATAGTAGGAATCATAGGGGGAATGATTCTGCATGGTGACATTAAAGATAAAGCACGGTTTTCCGGTCTGCTTCCGGCTGTTTTCGTATAGCTCGATGACTTTGTTGAAATCTGATTCGTCATCGATATAATCCCGCATATAGGTGGGATTTTCTGTGGAATCTTCCGAATAAAAATGACTGAAGCCCAGATTCTGGTAGGCCTGAACACGGTTATAGCCTACGGTATTGTAGCTATGATATGCGATCAGGTCTTCGTATCCCAGCATACGTAGATTCCGCATCAGGGACATATGGCTGCCATAGGTCTTCATGTAGGACTGGAAGGGTGAAATGCCGGAAGGGATGAAAGCCTTGGAGTTTCCTGTCAGAAATTCATATTCCGTATTCGCCGTCTGTCCGCCGTGGATGGATACATACATATGCCCGTTTATGGCATTTTCATTCAGTGAGCGGAAATAAGGAATGATGGGCTCACTGGTCTGCATGCCGTAGGTGTCCGTGAAATCGCTGAAGGCTTCGTCCATGATCACGATGATGCTGGGGGCCTTGGTGACATCAAACCCGTCCACACTGTCCGTGGGGTATTTTTCCGCAAGCTCAGAAGCGACCTGGGGGGAATAACCTTCCGGCTTATCCGGGAACAGGATCTTGGTGGAACTGATAAAAGTCAGGGCTGCGCCAAATTGTTTGTATGCACGCTGCGGCAGATACTGGGTTTTTCGCATATCCACATAGTCGTGGTTCATGACCTGATCGCAGGCAAAGACGGAAAAGAGAATGGTCGCAAGCGCAAAGATGCCGCGATGGCTGAGTTTTTCAAAGTATCTGATGTTTTTGAATTTGCATAAAAAGAGTACATAATCCAGGGTTACGATTACCATGAGGATCGTATGGTTTGACGGGACAAATTTAAATTCGCCCGCTACCTGCAGAGCCGAGCGAAGAAGGGTTAGATCCGATACCACGGCCATGGCGCCGCGTGATTCCATGATATGGAGATTTGTTACCGCAAAGAACGTCCACCAGGCTGCCGGCAGCAGGACAGTGGGCAGATAATAGTTGGTCAAAAACAGTCCGATGCACAAAAGCGCATAAAGCAGTATGAGATTGCCTGCAGTCACCTTCGGTGCCCAGGTCTTAAAGTTGGATTTTAAGTGGATCTCCAGGATCAGATAGGTGAAGACCGGAGAAAGAAACGTGATGATCAGGCTCAGGATCTTTTCGATCTTTTCCGAAAAACGGAGCCGGATAAAGAGAAGGACGGCGCCGCCTGCAGCCAGGATGACTCCGTAAAGAACTCTTTTCGGCTTGATGGCTCCGCTTTTTTTGACGAAGTAGCCGCGCCGGATGAGGGCAAACATCAAAACGGCAAAGGCCAGCGTCCAGAGGATCTTTGCAGCCAGTACGATATTCCTGCGGCTGCGCAGGGTTTTCTTATCTGCTGCGGCTTTGCTGACTGAGGGATCCTGTGCGCCGGTATTTGTTGTTGCTTCGGTCTGCCCGGCTGTTGCTTCGGTATCGGTATTTTTCATGGGTTCTCCTGATTTAATTAGTAATTTTCGCCTTGTGTATTTCCGTGGCGGCCTGCCAACTGACCAATATCGTGTGGCAGGTGATGAAAAAAGAAAAAATCACCACAAGATATAGACCGTACTAACTATATCATAACGGTTCATCGCGTGCAAGACAGCGAGGGAGAGAAAAACTGCATATATTAAAGAAAAAGTTGTGAAAATGTTCCAAAAACTACAGACGCGGTGAAAAGTGATATATACTTTGCGGGGGAATTGTGGTATATTATAAAAAGGTATGGGTAAAAACAAAACGGACATTTTTATCACTTGGTCAGAAGAGGAAACTCTGGCCGTCGGAAAGCGCATCGGTGAGACCGCAAAGCCCGGGCAGGTGTATGCATTAGAAGGAGATTTAGGTACCGGGAAAACGGTGTTTGCCAGAGGTTTTGCGAAGGGACTGAAGATCACGGAACCGATCAGCAGTCCGACTTTTACCATCCTGCAGGTTTATGAACAGGGGGATATCCCGCTGTATCATTTTGATGTATACAGAATTGAAGAGCCGCAGGAAATGGACGAGATCGGATATGAGGATTATTTCTTCGGGGACGGGGTCTGCCTTGTGGAATGGGCTTCGCAGATCGAGGAACTCCTGCCGGCGGATGTGATCAGGATTTCTATTGAAAAAGATCCCGAGCAGGGCTTTGATCACAGGAAGATCACGGTAACGAGCGGGGAATGAAACGATAAGACGGGCTGACAGCCAAAACAGATCAGCATACAGATACGAGGAAACTATGAAACTTGCAGCGATCGAGAGTTCGGGACTTGTAGCCTCCGTTGCGATCCTATCGGATGGGGTGCTGCTTGCCGAATACAGCGTGGACTATAAAAAAACACATTCCCAGACGCTTCTCCCGATGTTTGAGGAGATCGTGCGGATGACGGAAACGGATCCGAAAACCTTAGATGCTATTGCGATCTCGGCAGGACCGGGTTCCTTTACGGGTCTGAGGATCGGCTCGGCAACGGCAAAAGGACTGGGGCTGGCTCTCGATATCCCGCTGGTGGAAGTGCCTACGCTTCAGGCTATGGCCTATCAGGCAAGTGGCTTTCACGGTCTTGTCTGTCCCATGATGGATGCAAGGCGGGGGCAGGTATATACAGGACTTTACGGATTTGATAAAGAAGGCTTGCCTTCTGAAATCGTTTCCCAGCAGGTTTGTGCCTGCGAACAGATGATAGAGAAGATCAATGAAGCTGGTGAAAGCGTCCTTTTGATGGGCGAAGGCAGTGATGTCTACAGGCAGCAGATCGAAGAAGGATTGCGTGTCCCTTACGCCTTTGCGCCGCCGCATATGGCAAGGCAGCGGGCGGGAGCGGTAGCAGCCCTTGGGGCCTGGCTTTTTGCGCAGGGGAAGACGATTTCTTCAGATCAGCATGCGCCGGTCTATCTGCGGCTTTCTCAGGCAGAGCGGGAACTGAAGGAAAAACAGGAGGCTGGACATGGTCAGGTTGATGAAACCTGAGGATTTGGATGCGGTCGCATCAATAGAGCAGCGGACGTTTTCCAGGCCCTGGAGCAGGCAGGCGTTGGCCGATGCCCTCGCAAGAGACGACAGCATCTATGTGACAGCGCTATCCTGCGGGGATCAGCAATCTGTGCAAGGGACGGGAATGGAACAGGGAGTCTTCTCTGCGTGTGAGATAACCGGCTATTGCGGGCTGTATCTGATCTGCGGTGAAGGATATATCAATCAGGTTGCGGTATCGGAAGGCTATCGCGGCAGGGGGATCGGGAAACAGATGCTCTCATTTTTGCTGGAACAGGCCGCGGTGCAGGGAATGACAGCCTGCAGCCTGGAGGTAAGGGTTTCCAATGAGCCGGCGCTTTCGCTCTATCATGCGCTTGGGTTCAAGGATGCGGGGATCCGTCCCGGATTTTATGATGCACCGAAAGAAGATGCCATGATCCTGTGGTATACGGTATGAGGTAAAAATGATCGATATATGCTTGCTCGGCACCGGCGGAATGATGCCGCTGCCCTACAGATACCTGACCAGTATGATGGCCAGATACAACGGAATGAGTATATTGGTGGACTGCGGAGAGGCAACGCAGATCGCCATGAAAAAGAAAGGCTGGAGTGCCAAGCCCATCGACGTGATGTGTTTTACCCATTATCACGCAGATCATATCAGCGGTCTGCCCGGGATGCTTCTGACCATGGGCAATGCAGAACGAACAGAGCCCCTTCTGATGATCGGCCCGAAGGGCCTGCAGCGTGTTGTCAGCGCCCTGCGTGTGATTGCGCCGGAACTGCCCTTTGAGATCCGGTTCCATGAGCTGACGCAGCCAGTGGAGAGCATACCATTCGGAGATCTGACGATCACGGCTTTTAAGGTACAGCACAATGTGACCTGCTACGGATACAGCCTGCAGCTGGCCCGCGCCGGTATGTTTCAGGTGGAAAAAGCCAAAGCGCTGGGGCTTCCTGTGCAGCTTTGGAATCCGCTGCAGAAAGGGAATGAAGTGCAGTTCGAGGGGAAAACCTATACGCCGGATATGGTGATGGGGGCACCCAGGAAAGGAATTAAAGTGACCTATGCCACGGATACCAGGCCTACGGCATCCATCGAAGAGTTTGCAAAGGATGCGGACCTGTTGATCTGTGAGGGGATGTACGGCGAGGAAGAAAAGTTTGAAAATGCCAAAGAGCATAAGCATATGATGATGCGCGAGGCGGCCAGGATCGCAGCGAAGGCGAATCCGAAACAGCTCTGGCTGACACATTATTCGCCGGCCATGCCCTGGCCGGAAGACCATATGCAGCCGGTCAGGGAAATCTTTCCGAATACAGTTGCGGCAAAGGACGGCCAGAGCATAGAACTGGGCTTTGAGGACGAATAAATTACGGATGATATTCATTATATCATCAAATTAAATCAAAAGTTAATAAATCACAAACAATAAGTAAGATCAAAAAGGAAAGGAGGTGCGCCAGGTGAAAAAGTTTAGTGGGATCAAGGGTATCGTGGTATTGTTGATTCTCGTTGTCATGATCGTAGGATACTACTATTATCTGTCCAGCCGCGGCGCATCCCGGACCGAAGAAGATATTTCGGAAGCGGAGATTTTGACGCCGACCAAGCAGGTTTTATTGCGTGACTTAGAGACGAATTATCCGCCGACACCCAGAGAGGTTGTGAAATATTTCAGCGAGATCACCCAGTGTTTCTATAATGAGGAAAACACGGAAGAGGAAGTAGAAGCCCTCGGCAGGAAAGCGCGCCAGATCTATGATGACCAGCTGGTGGCAAATCAGACAGAGGCCGTTTATCTGGAAGCCCTGAAAATGGATATCCAGAGTTATAAAGACAATAACCGGATCATCGTCGGCTATTCACCGTCTTCGAGTGTGGACGTGGAAACCTTTACCGAGGACGGTTATGACTGGGCAAGGCTCTATTGCGAATACTCGATCAGGCAGGGAGAACTGCTTTATAATACGGATATGGTATTTGTGCTCAGAAAAGATGAAAAAGAGCATTACAAGATCTTCGGATGGCGCAAGATGGAAAAGCATGATGAGAGCGTGGCAAATCCGTAGATCAGACGTATTGTAAAGCCGGGTATGAAAATGCTGAGTGAAAACAAATAATAAACAGACATTGTCGATCGGATCGGGTATGAAGACACCGGTCCGGAAAACAAAGAAGAAACGAATATAGATAATCAGATGAGTGAAAACAAACAATCAGATATTTGCATATTGGGGATCGAGAGTTCCTGCGATGAAACAGCAGCAGCTGTGGTAAAAAACGGCAGGCAGGTGCTCTCTAATGTGATCTCATCCCAGATCGATATCCATACTCTCTATGGCGGCGTGGTTCCCGAGATCGCATCCCGTAAACATATGGAACGGATCAATCAGGTGATACGGCAGGCGCTGTCCGACGCAGGAATGACTTTTTCCGATATCGATGCCATTGCAGTCACTTACGGACCGGGACTGGTAGGGGCCCTGCTGGTGGGCGTGGCAGAGGCAAAAGCCATGGCCTTTGCCCTGCAAAAACCGCTGATCGGCGTGCATCATATCGAAGGGCATATCTGTGCAAATTATATCGCACACCCGGATCTTGAGCCGCCCTTCGGCTGCCTTGTGGTATCCGGCGGACATACGCATCTGGTGGCGGTCAGGGACTATGGAAAATATGAGATCCTCGGCAGGACAGTGGATGATGCGGCGGGAGAAGCCTTTGATAAGGTGGCAAGAGCCATCGGACTGGGATACCCCGGCGGTCCCAAGATCGATAAGGCGGCGAAAGAAGGAAATGAATATGCCATTGATCTTCCCCGAGCTAAAGTAGACGGAAGCGCATACGATTTTTCCTTCAGCGGACTGAAATCGGCAGTGCTCAATTACTTAAACGGTGCGCAGATGAAGGGAGAGCAGATCGTACAGGCTGACGTTGCAGCCTCCTTTCAGAAGGCGGTGGTGGACGTGCTGGTATCCCACAGCCGAAACGCCATCGATGAATTCGGCTTCCGGGAGTTCGCCCTGGCGGGAGGCGTGGCTTCGAACAGCGGCCTTAGGGCAGCCATGGAAGAGATGTGCAAAGAAAAAGGAGTGCGTTTTTTTGTGCCTCCGGCAATCCTGTGTACGGATAATGCGGCGATGATCGCCTCCGCAGGATATTACGATCATCAGGCCGGACGGCGGAGCGGAAGTGACTTAAACGCCCAGCCGGCGCTGCGGCTCGGAGACCGCTGAGCCCGTCGTGGCAGCGGATCCGATCATGTCAGGATTGATACAGAGTATATACACAAGGGCAATATACGATAAATGCATACTGTGATACACGATATATGAATAAAGCTGAAACAGGATATATGAATCAAGAAGATACAGTGAAAACCGCAGCCATCGTGCTTGCCGCGGGAACCGGAAAGCGGATGCATGCGGATGTGGCCAAGCAGTTTCTGGAGATCGCCGGAAAACCGGTCGTGTATTATGCGCTGAAGGCTTTTGAGGACAGCAGCGTGACCGATGTGATCCTGGTCACCGGTGAAGACGACATTGCTTATTGCAGGGAACAGATCGTAGAAAGGTATGGTTTTTCAAAAGTCAGGGCCGTGGTAGCAGGCGGCGCGCAGAGATACCACTCCGTGGCAAAGGGGCTCGAGGCGCTCTCGGGCGAAGGCGCCGGTAAGACATATGACTGGTATGATCCGGAAATTGTCATGATCCATGATGGCGCAAGGCTTTTTGTGACTCCTGCGCTGATCGACGATCTGCTGGAAAAGACGAAAAAGCATCCGGCCTGCGTGACCGGAACACCGGTAAAGGATACCATCAAGATTGCGGATGAGCGCATGTTTTGCGCCGGTACGCCGGACCGGTCGACCTTATGGTCCGTGCAGACTCCGCAGTCTTTTGCCTATCCGCTGATCCTGTCTGCTTACAGAAAGCTGATCGCCGGCGAGGAAGAGTTATTGGCAAAGGGGGTTCATGTCACGGATGATGCCATGGTGGCAGAGCTGATGACGGATACGAAGGTGCAGATCGTCATGGGCAGTTATCTGAACACGAAGCTGACAACACCGGAAGATCTGCTGCTGGCTGAGAGGATACTCGAGATTACGGGTGAATGATATGGGTAAAGGAGATGCCGGGGCGTTAAGATAGAAGAGAAAGGGGTAGCAAAACATGGACAGGAGAAAGATCAAAGAGATCGTCAGTAACATGACGCTGGAGGAAAAGGCGGGCCTGTGCTCAGGCGCGGATTTCTGGCACACAAAGAAAGTGGAAAGGCTGGACATTCCGGATTCCATGGTGGCCGACGGACCGCACGGAATCAGGAAACAGGATCTCGAAGGAGATCATCTGGGGATCAATGACAGTATCGTTGCAGTATGTTTTCCGGCAGGATGCGCGACGGCAGCGTCGTTTGACACAGATCTGATCGAAAAGATGGGGGAGGCCCTCGGAGAGAGCGCACAGGCAGAGAACCTGTCCGTTGTATTAGGGCCTGCTGTGAATATCAAAAGATCTCCGCTCTGCGGCAGGAATTTTGAATACTATTCCGAGGATCCTTATCTGGCAGGCAAGATGGCAGCGGCTTACATCAAGGGCGTGCAGAGTTGGAACGTGGGTACGTCCATCAAGCATTATCTGGCAAATGATCAGGAAACAAGGCGGATGTCAGTGGATGCAAGGATTGATGAGCGAACGCTCAGAGAGATTTATCTGCCGGCTTTTGAAGAGGCTGTCAGGCAGTCAAAACCCTGGACGGTCATGGCGTCTTACAATAAAGTGAACGGATGCTATACGACGGAAAGCCGGAAGTTTTTGACAGATATCCTCAGAGATGAATGGGGATTTGACGGTTATGTCATGAGTGACTGGGGAGCTGTCAGTGACAGGGTTGCCGGGATCAAAGCCGGCATGGATCTGGAGATGCCTTCTTCCCACGGCATCAATGACGCCGAGATCGTAAAGGCCGTTCAAAACGGAGAATTGGATGAGGCGCTGGTGGATGAAGCAGTCTGCAATATCCTGAACATCATTTACCGCTACCTCGAGAACAGAAAACCCGAGGCAAAGTTTGACAAACAGGCGCAGCATGATATGTCGGCAGACATCGCAAAACAGTGTATCGTGCTGTTGAAAAACGAAAATGTGCTCCCGCTGGATTTTGAAAGCGGTGAGAAGATCGCTTTTATCGGAAAATTTGCCGAAAAGCCCAGATTCCAGGGAGGCGGCAGCAGCCATATCAATTGCTTTGCGAAGACGAGTGCTTTGGATGCGGCAAAGGAAATGGGGCTTTTTGCAAATATCATCTATGCAAAGGGTTATGAAGACGACAAGGATGAAACGGATGAGGCGCTTTTGGCTGAAGCGGTAGCTGCTGCAAAGAACGCGCACACGGCGGTCATCTTTGCGGGACTTCCGGACACGTTTGAATCCGAAGGCTTTGACAGAAGCCATATGCGGATGCCGTCCTGCCAGAACCGGCTGATCGAAGAGGTGGCAGCGGTCTGTGACAGGACCATTGTCGTATTGCATAACGGCTCACCGGTGGAAATGCCGTGGATCGCTAAAGTACAGGGTGTGGTGGAGTCCTATCTGGGCGGCGAGAATGTGGGAACTGCGCAGATGGAGGTGCTTTCCGGCCGCTTTAATCCCTGCGCAAAGCTTCCGGAGACTTTTCCGCTGAAGCTTGCGGACAATCCGTCCTATCTGAACTTCCCCGGGGAAGGGGATGTGGTAGAATACCGCGAGGGCATTTTTGTGGGATACCGCTATTACGATAAAAAGGAGATGGAGGTACTCTTCCCCTTCGGACATGGCCTTTCCTATACGGAGTTTGCCTATGACAATATCAAAGTCAGCAGCAAGGAGCTGACGGATAAAGATACCGTGACGGTGACGGTGGATGTGACAAACACCGGAAAGGTGGCAGGCAGCGAGATCGCACAGCTCTATGTCCGCGACGTGGAGAGTGATGTGATCCGTCCCGAAAAGGAACTGAAGGGCTTTGCCAAAGTAACCCTGGCTCCGGGAGAGACAAAGACCGTCAGCTTTACGCTGGATAAAAGGTCCTTTGCATATTATGAGACGAAGATCGATGACTGGTATGTGGAGAGCGGTGAATTCGAAATTCTGATCGGCGCTTCCTCTCGTGATATCCGCCAGCAGGCAAAACTGACCGTAACAGCAACGACGAAACTTCCGTTTGTGGTAACGCAGGATACCGTCATGATGGATGTCCTGAGGGATGAACACGCAAGTCAGTTCTTAGACGCCATCAGGGAAGCAAACAAGCTGAATGAAGTCAATAATACGGAAGGGGAAGGACTGGGTGCTTCGGCAAACGATATGATGGAAGCCATGATGAAATATGCGCCCATGAGAAATGTATTCTCCTTCGGGAACGGCAGCATGACACATGAAAGACTGCGCGAGATCCTCTCGCAGATGAATAAGCGGTAAAGCACGAATCAATCAGAAAAGGAGACAGGTTATGAAGACAAAGGTAAGATTGGCAGCAATGGCAATGGCTCTCGCAGCTCTGCTGGCCGGTGTTTTTCACACGGATGCATTCGCTTCTCCGGTAACACCGACGATCAGTTCCATTTCCCAGACGGGCAATACGGATAAGACGATCACAGTGAGCTGGAATGTGCAGAACGCAGCAAGCATCCAGGTATATGTAAAAGATCTTTCGCTTCCGAAGGATCAGCAGGTATTCAACAGAGTGGCGACTGTCAGGTCGTTTTCCTACACGGTCACAGGCCTGGTACCCGGAAACAAATATGATATCCAGATCATTGCCATCAATGGTGAAAACAACAAGCTGACGGCAGTGAAAACCCTGTACGGGGCAAGGACCACACTTTCCGCTATGGGCGCGGTGTATCAGAAAAAATGGGATACAAATGAAAACAAAGTCACCGTTGAGTGGGATCAGATGAAGGCAGCCGACGGCTATGAGTATATGTTCGAAAATGAGAAGGAAACCAAGGTGCTGGCACATGCTACCATCGGAAACACAGAAAAACCTTCTTTGAAACTGAACGTGTCTGAGGGTCATATTTACAAGTTTTCGGTCCGCGCTTTTATCCAGGACGGCAGCACAAAGAACTATACCGCATGGCGCTCCATCTGGTGCATCGCACAGGCACAGGTGAAATCCGTTGTGAAAAACAAAGGCAAACTGACTATCAAATGGAAAAAAGTAAAAGGTGCAACAGGCTATGATGTTTACGTATCTTCGGGCCCGCAGGTCGGTTACAAGAAGGTAAAGAGTGTCGGCAAAAAGACGAAGAGCGTAACCATTAAAAAGGTAGGCAAGAAGAAGATCAGCAAGAAGAAAAAATGGTATGTCTGCGTTATGACGAGAAAAGGAGATTCCGACTCGGGAGCAGCATTTTACTATGATTCCGCAACAGGCGGAAAGGCAGCGCATGAATTTCTGCGCTAAAGACTGGTCGCAAAAAAAGAATGAAGGAATGTGAATCTACATGAACAACGAGAACTATCAGGGACCGGATTCAGGCGGTGGACGCGGAAACGGAAATGGAAATGGTAATGGCGGCAACAACAATAAAAACGGTAATGGCGGGAATGGCTCTCCGGGAAGGCAGAGTTTTTTCCTGCTGCTGATCGCGACACTGATCACGCTGATGGTCATGAGCTTTCTGATGCGCTCCGTGGGCGGCGGCTCGAGTCAGGAGATCACCTATGATGAATTCCTGAACATGGTCAAAGAAGATAAGGTGGAAAGTGTTGTGATCACGGATTCCGAGATCGACATTGTGCCCAAATCGGAAAAGCAGGAAAAGGATGTCAGCGTAGACGGCGTGCTGAAATATATGTATGGCTATAATCAGCGCCAGGGCGGTGTGACTTATTACACCGGCGTAGTGGATGATGACAGCCTGCCGCAGTTTTTAAACGAGCACGGTGTCAGCTACAAAAAGAAGATCCCGGATAATTCGGGCTGGCTGTTGTCCATCCTGCTGACCTATATCCTGCCCATCGTTTTGGTATGGGTGATCCTTTCCTTTGCCATGCGCAAGATGGGCGGCATGGGCGGTTTCATGGGCGTGGGAAAATCCAACGCCAAGGTTTATGTAGAAAAGGAGACAGGCGTCACCTTCAAGGATGTGGCCGGTGAAGATGAAGCAAAAGAGTCCCTTCAGGAAGTGGTGGACTTTCTGCATAACCCCGCCAAGTATACCAAGATCGGCGCAAGGCTGCCGAAGGGCGCCCTTTTGGTGGGCCCTCCCGGAACCGGTAAAACGCTGTTGGCAAAAGCGGTGGCCGGTGAAGCGCATGTTCCGTTTTTCTCACTGGCAGGATCAGACTTTATTGAGCTCTATGTGGGCGTGGGTGCTTCCCGTGTCCGCGACCTGTTTTCAGAGGCAAACAAGCACGCACCCTGCATCATCTTCATTGATGAGATCGATGCCATCGGGCGTAGCCGTGATTCCAAATTCGGCGGCGGCAACGAGGAAAGAGAACAGACCTTAAATCAGCTGCTTTCCGAGATGGACGGTTTTGATTCTTCCAAAGGTATTCTGATCTTAGGCGCCACCAACCGTCCGGAGATCCTTGATAAGGCATTGCTGCGTCCCGGCCGTTTTGACAGGCGCATCATCGTGGATAAGCCGGATCTGAAAGGACGCGTAGAGATTCTGAAGGTGCATGCAAAAGATGTGCATATGGATGAGACCGTGGATCTTGAAGAGATCGCGCTGGCTACCAGCGGCGCCGTGGGTTCCGATCTGGCCAATATGATCAACGAGTCTGCCATCAATGCGGTCAAAGCAGGCCGCAAGGCTGTCAGCCAGAAGGATCTGTTTGATGCGGTGGAAGTTGTCCTGGTCGGAAAAGAGAAGAAGGACCGGATCATGAGCAAGGAAGAGCGCAGGATCGTATCCTATCACGAGGTGGGGCATGCCCTGATCGCGGCTTTGCAGAAAAACTCCGAGCCAGTGCAGAAGATCACCATTGTGCCCCGTACCATGGGTGCGCTCGGTTATGTGATGCAGGTGCCGGAAGAAGAAAAATACTTAAATTCCAAGGCGGAGCTCCATGATATGATCGTAGGTCTTTTGGGCGGCCGGGCAGCGGAGGAACTGGTCTTTGATACCGTGACCACCGGCGCTTCCAATGATATCGAGCGGGCAACGCAGATCGCAAGGTCCATGGTGACCACCTATGGCATGAGCAAGCGGTTTGGCCTGATGGCACTCGAGTCCATGGAAAGCCGTTACCTTGACCAGAGAATGGCGCTGAACTGTTCGGATGTGACAGCTGCCGAGATCGATGACGAGGTCAAGAATATCCTGAAGGACTGCTATAAAGAAGCGAAAAAACTCCTGAAAGACAACCGCAAAGTCATGGACAAGATCGCCGCAAGGCTGATCCGGCAGGAAACGATCACCGGCAAGGAGTTCATGCAGATCTTCCGGAAAGAAAAAGGACTTCCGGAGCCGGAGGAAAAGGCAAATAAGAAAAAAGGACTTCCGGAGTCGGAGGAAAAGACAGATAAGAAAAAAGATAAGTCAGGCGCAAAGAGTAAAGAGAACGGTGATGTGACCGCGGTTACGGTTGTGATCGATGGCCAGGAAGAAGAGATCGATCTCGAAAAGGCCTATCACCAAAATACACCGGATCAGCCTAAAAGACTTTCCGACGATGCCAATTCCCATACCAGGTTTGAGGCTGTTGTGGATGATGAAAAAGTGAAAGCCACCAGTGTGCGCGAGTTTACGATCATCCCGGTGACGAAAAACGAGGCGGAACCATCAAAGGCAGAACCGGAAAAAGAAGAAAACGCGCAAGCGGATGTTACGGACACCGCAGATGATACTGCTGAGGAGGTTACACCTGACCGCGGGGGAGAAGCACAGGACGGATCGCAGAGCGAAACAAAGAAAAGCGAGACCATAACCGGTGCTGTGGCCGACACCATGGCCGGCAAGATGGAATCGGAACTGGAAAAACGATTCTCTGAAGGCGCGAAACTGCTTGATGACCTGGCAGCGACATCTGACCTCGGAGAAGATGATGAGTAAGCGTTTTCATGTTAGATAATGTTTGATATTAAAGAGGAACTGAAAAAACTCCCCGATGCACCGGGGGTCTATATCATGCACGATGCGGCGGATGCGATCATTTATGTCGGCAAGGCGATCAGTCTCACCCGCCGCGTGCATTCTTATTTCAGGGAAAGTACGAAAAAGACCGCAAAGATCCAGAAAATGGTTTCCCTGATCGATCATTTTGAATATATCCTGACAGATTCCGAGCTTGAGGCGCTGGTGCTCGAAAACAATCTGATCAAGGAGCACAGGCCCAAGTACAATACCCTGCTGAAGGACGATAAAACCTATCCTTACATCAAGGTCACACTGGGGGAAGAATACCCCAGGGTGCTTTTTTCACGCCTGATGAAAAAAGACAAGTCCAGGTATTTCGGTCCCTTTACCAGCGCGGCGTCCGTGAAGGATACGATCGAGCTGTTGACGAAGCTCTATCATATCAGAACCTGCAACAGAAAGCTTACCGGAACGGACGACGGCGCAAAGGAAGAGGGCGGGCAGGGTGCAAGCGAGCGGGCCTGCTTAAATTACCACATGCATCAGTGTGATGCTCCATGCATGGGGCTGATCAGCCGTGAGGAATACGCAGAGAATGTCAAAAAGGCCCTGGATTTTCTCGGCGGCAACTACAGCCCGATCCTGAAGGAGCTGCAGGCTAATATGGAAAAAGCCTCTGAGGAGATGGATTTTGAACAGGCCATTTATTGGCGGGATCTGCTCGCCTCTGTCAATGCCGTAGCGCAAAAGCAGAAGATCACGGATTTCGGAGGCGAGGATAAAGATGTCATTGCCCTGGCGAGCGATGAGCAGGCAACGGTGGTGCAGATCTTTTTTGTCAGGGACGGCAAGCTGATCGGACGTGAACACTATTACATGAAAAATACGGAAGACGAGAGCAGGGAGGATTCCCTCGGTAGTTTCGTCAAGCAGTATTACGCGGGAACACCTTATCTGCCGCGCACAGTCATGCTTTCCGAAGAGATAGAGGATATGCCTCTTTTAGAGCAGTGGCTTTCCGAAAGGAAGGGGAGCCGGGTGCGCTTTGTGGTGCCCAAGATCGGACAGAAGGAAAAACTGGTGGAACTGGCCGGGCGTAATGCGGCTTTGATCCTGTCCCAGGATCAGGAACGCATCAAAAGAGAACAGGAGCGGACGGTGGGTGCGGTGCACCAGATCGAAGAGATCACAGGGCTGACCGGTATCAGCCGGATGGAGGCTTTTGATATCTCCAACACCAGCGGTTTTGAATCCGTAGGCTCCATGGTGGTATTTGAGGACGGCAGGCCCAAACGCAGTGATTACCGGAAATTCCGGATCAAAACCGTGGACGGTCCCAATGATTATGCCAGCATGAAGGAAGTCCTGACAAGGCGTTTTGTTCATGGCCTGAATGAGCGCAGGGAGCGGGCGGATAAACAGCTGGATGACGCATACGGCAGTTTTACGAAGTTTCCGGATCTGCTGCTCATGGACGGCGGCAGGGGACAGGTCAATATCTGCCTGCAGGTCTTACAGGAGCTTGGCCTTAATATCCCGGTCTGCGGCATGGTCAAGGATGATGCTCACAGGACCAGGGGACTGTATTATAACAATGTTGAGCTGCCCATCGACACCAGGTCCGAAGGTTTTGCCCTGATCACCCGAATACAGGACGAGGCACACCGTTTTGCTATCGAATATCACAGATCTTTGCGCGGCAAGGCCAGTGTGAAGTCGATCTTAGAAGAGATAAAGGGCGTTGGACCGGCCAGGAGAAAGGCGCTCATGCGCTGCTTTGATTCCTTAGAGGCCATGAAAGAAGCTTCTGTGGAAGAGCTCGCTGCCGTTCCGGAGATCACACCGGCCTGCGCGGAAGACATTTATGCATTTTTTCATAGAAAGTCAGAGTAAAATATAGTATAATATTGTATTATTATATGCGGATTATCTGAAATGGAACAAAAGAGATCACTTCCGATGCAGCTTTGGACCAATAAAGCGCTGATCGGAAAACTTGCAAAAAACGATTTTAAAACAAGATATGCAGGTTCCTACCTTGGGATCATATGGGCATTTGTCCAGCCGGTGATCACCGTGCTGGTCTATTGGCTTGTGTTTGAAAAGGGTTTTTCAGCGAAGCCGGAATTATTTGCCTCGGGTCTGGAGGTTCCTTTTGTTGTATATCTGACCAGCGGACTGGTGCCCTGGTTTTATTTCTCGGAGGCACTGACGCATTCCACGAATGCACTGATCGAATATAATTATCTGGTAAAAAAAGTGGTATTTCAGATCAGCATCCTGCCGGCAGTCAAGGTGGTGGCGGCCTGCTTTATCCATGCCTTTTTCATCGGCGTGCTGTATCTGATCTATCTGTGCTACGGCTTTTCACCGCAGCTATGCAATGTCCAGCTGTTATATTACAGCTTTTGTATGATGGCCCTGGTGCTGGCCCTCAGCTATACCTTCTGCTCGGTGGTGATCTTCTTTCGGGATCTGTCCCAGATCATCGCCATCGCGCTGCAGATCGGTATGTGGGCAACGCCGATCATGTGGTCGGTATCCAACCTGGCCGGACATCCGAGGCTCCTTGCGCTTTTTAAGCTCAACCCCCTTTACTATGTGGTGATGGGCTACAGATGGTCTCTTTTTGAAGGAAAGTGGTTCTGGCAGGAATGGGGGCTGACGCTGTATTTCTGGGCGTTTACGATCGTATTATTCCTGATCGGAAACTGGGTATTTAAGAGGCTGCAGCCGCATTTCTCAGATGTGTTGTAATGTGATGAGGGGCTGAGGATTTACGGTATCTACATATGACAGAACAAACAGTGATCGAAGTCAAAAACTTAAATAAGATCTACCGCTTATACGACAAGCCATCGGACCGCCTGAAGGAGTCCCTTGGCCTTGTCCGGCATAAAAGAAGCCGGGAGCACCATGCCCTGAAGGATGTGAGTTTTTCCATCAAAAAAGGCGAGAGCGTGGGGATCATCGGCACAAACGGTTCAGGAAAATCCACGGTGCTCAAGATCATCACCGGTGTGCTTTCCAAGACCAGCGGGGAAGTGCTGGTAGACGGCAGGATTTCGGCTCTTTTGGAGCTGGGCGCCGGCTTTAACATGGAATATACCGGGATCGAGAATGTGTATCTGAACGGTACCATGATGGGTTTTACCAATGCAGAGATCGACGAGCGTCTCCCTGCCATTTTGGAATTTGCCGATATCGGTGAATTTGCTAAGCAGCCGGTGAAGACCTATTCGTCGGGTATGTTTGTCCGCCTGGCTTTTGCGGTGGCCATCAATATCGATCCGGAGATCCTGATCGTGGATGAGGCGCTTTCCGTGGGAGATGTCTTTTTTCAGATGAAGTGCTTCCACAAATTCGAGGAGTTCAAACAGCAGGGTAAGACGATACTGTTTGTCAGCCATGACTTATCATCTGTTGCGAAATACTGTGACCGCGTGATCCTTTTAAATCAGGGTGTCAAGTTAGCGGAAGGCAACCCCAAGGACATGATCAATATGTATAAAAAGGTCATGGTAGGACAGCTCGATACCGAGACGCTGGAAGATATCTCAGGCAAGAGCGAGCTGACGATGGGGGAGGCGCCGGCCGGCAGCTGGCGTGAGAACTTTACCATCAATGACAATGTGATCGATTACGGGGAGCGGCAGGCAGAGATCGTGGATTTCGCTGTGCTGGACAGTTACGGGAATTTCGGAAATATCCTGCAAAAAGGCCAGCCCTTTTCCGTGAAGGCCAAGATCGTTTTTCATGAAACAGTGAAGGATCCGATCTTTACCTTTACGATCAAAAACCCGAAGGGAACGGATATTACGGGCACCAATACCATGTATGAGCGGGTCGAGACGGGGATCTGTGAAAAGGGGACAGCCAGGATCGTAACCTATACGCAGAATCTTGATCTGCAGGGCGGGGACTATCTGATCTCATTAGGATGCACGGGCTATGATAAGGACACTTTTGTTGTCTATCACAGACTCTATGACCTGGTGAGCATTTCCGTGATCTCCGACAAGAATACGGTGGGCTTTTACGATATGAACACCAGGATAACAGTGGAATCGGGAAATTTGGAGGGAACAGGGGTATGTTAAAAACAGAAAGACTTGGGAATCTGGAACATTTTCTGGAGTGTTCATCCGTTCCCGGGAGTTACTGGCGTCTGACAAGGATGCCGGGCGTGGAAGAACTGAAAAGCTGGATCGCTGAAAATCAGGACGGTTATCTGGCTATGTATTGGAATAATCCGTATGGAGTCCATGCGATCTGCAACGGGAGT
>JAEEKC010000111.1 GCA_016282215.1 Lachnospiraceae bacterium | reverse complement strand
TTGCAGTAAATCAGATCCGGCTCAACGAATGGACGGAGATTTTTAAGGACAGAAGTTCCAGCGGCATGACGATCATGGAATACTGCCAGGCGCATGGTCTTTCCATTAATGCGTATTATTATTGGCTGCGGAAAGTTAGGACGTCCGTTCTTGAGTCGCAAAACATCGAATTCGTTGAGATCAGGGAGCCGCAGCAAGCACCATTGGTCTCGCGGAAAGCTGATACTGATAGTTTTCACACTGAAGCTGTCGTTTCCATAGGAAGCATAAGAATTGATGTGAATTCTTCTACCTCCAGGCAACTCCTTCTTTCGCTCATGGAGGTGGCTGCAAATGTTAAATGATGCTTCGGGTTTTTCCAAAATCGTACTTGCAGTAGGTTACACCGACCTTCGCCAAGGAATAGATGGTCTTGCATCGATCGTAAAGTTCAAATATAAGCTGGATCCCTTTGAAAAGAATGTCCTTTTTCTTTTCTGCGGCAGAAGGACGGATCGTATCAAAGGCCTTCTCTGGGAAGGAGATGGATTCCTTCTCCTGTATAAACGCCTTGAAATCGGAGCGTTCAGCTGGCCGAGGTCTGCAGATGAAGCAATGCAGATAACCCATGATCAATACCGTCTCCTTATGGAGGGCTTCGACGTTGTGGCCAAACATCCGATAGCTGAAATCAAGGCACCGCCGGAGATTGCTTAAAAATCTTTTGTGCAAAACGTAGAAATTTTCAGCTTCGTTTTACCGGGTTTTCAAGGTGCATAATCGCCATCGAATTCGTGAGGATCTCGTAATGGCGGTGGCTGTGAGCGGCGTAATTGTACAATAACGGCTTCGGTTTCTGTTGAAAAGCCTTAGAAATACAGGCTTGTATGATCGCAGTGGCAGCGTTACATTTATAGGCAAATTGACGAATCCCAAAGAGCCGTCAATTAGCCAAAACAGCGGGTTTGCGGTATAATAGACCTATAAGGAAAAGGGCTATTGTATGAAACATTTATCCGCTGAGCAATTGAATAAACTCGATCACGCTGATCTGGTCAACATCATTCTTTCCCAGCAGGAAGAATACAAAAAGCTTGATGACAAACTCCAAAAGTTCATGGAAGAAGTCGTTGATGCAAAACGCCACCGGTTTGGGCGCTCTTCCGAATCCTTCGAGATTGATGGCCAAATCTCATTCTTTGAGAATGATGAAAACATCGCATTCTTCAACGAGGCTGAGGCTGTAAAGGACGAGGAAGCCAAAGAAGCCCCCGCACCTTTGAAAGCCAAACGGCCCCAGGGAAAGAAAGAAGCCGATCTGTCCAAACTCGAAGTAGTTGAAACCACTAAGTACTACATGTCAGAGGAAGAACTGAATGACGAGTTTGGTGATGAAGGATATAAAACACTTCCTGACGAAGTGATAAAACGTTATTATTTCGTACCCGCCAAGGTGGGCCTTGAAGAGATACATGTCGGCGTCTACTCCGGCAAAAAGAGTGAACGCATGGTAAAAGCGAAATTTCCGGCATACCTTATGAGAAACAGTCTTGTCTCTCCTTCGCTGGAAGCAGGCATCATAAATGCCAAGTATGTAAATGCCGTTCCGTTCTATCGGATCGAGAAACAGTTCGAGTCCGATGGCCTTGATATCACAAGGCAGGAAATGGCCAGGTGGACCATAGCAAGCGCCGAAAGGTATTTGTCAATCCTGTATGACTACCTGCATGAAAAGATGTATGATTACCATGTACTGCAGGCAGACGAAACACCGGTGCTGGTAAACAAGGATGACCGGCCGGCCGGATCCAAAAGTTATATGTGGGTGTACCGGACCGGAATGAATCACGAACACCCGATTGTCCTGTATGAGTACCAAAAGACGCGGAACGCGTCTCACCCGAGAGAGTTCCTCAGGAATTTCTCCGGGGTATGTGTAACAGATGGCTATCAAGTCTATCACAAGCTTGAAAAAGAACGCGAGGATCTAAAGATAGCCGGCTGCTATGCGCACGCAAGGCGACGATATGACGAAGCCCTGAAAGCAATGGCGAAGGGAGCTCAAAAAGGAAGCCTCGCATACAAAGCCCTGGCCATGATACAGGCAATATATAATGCGGACAACGCCCTGAAGGGCCTTCCACCGGAAGAACGTCTGCTTAAGCGACAGCTTACGGTCAAACCTCTTGTTGAGGCCTACTTTGCGTGGTGTCATAAAAACGAACACCGTACATCTGCAAAGAACAAGACCGCGAAAGGAATTGCCTATTCACTAAGCCAGGAAAAATACCTTAGGGTGTTCCTGGATGATCCCGATGTACCGCTTGATAATAACTGTGCCGAGCGGGCTATTCGTGGATTCTGTATCGGAAAGAAAAACTTTGTCATGATCGATACGATATCCGGAGCCAAGGCCAGTTCCATCATATACAGTCTAGTTGAAACAGCAAAAGCAAACAACCTGAATGTGTACGAATACATTAAGCACGTTCTTACGGTAATACCGAACCACATGGAAGATACAGATCGACGTTTCTGCGAAGAACTCCTTCCCTGGTCGGCTTCATTACCGGAGTGCTGTCACAAGAAAAAATAATCTGCCGCCGCCGGGCGGCTTGGATTTAGGGTGGTACCGATTATGTACCGTTTACAAATGATTAGATAAATGTGGGATGGGAACTGCGACGCGATCAGAATGTGATAAAAAGTAAGCGGGTATACCGGTTTTGGAAACGAAGAGTAAAAAACAACTTTATATCGATATCGCGTTGCTGACCTTGCTGATCGCACTTTTGTCTGTCGTATACGTGAACCGGTCGGGGCTGTTTTTGGGCCGTAGTTATGAGTTTACCACAGCCGCTGAGGCGATCTACGGACAGGACGGCAGGAAGTATGTGATCGATGAAGGAAAGACCGTGATCAATGTGATCGGCCGGGATGGTGTGCTCGAAAAAAGGATCATCGGCGGCAGGAACGACAGGTTTTACTATGCCCAGAGCGTGACGGAAGGCTTTTCGAACGGCAAAAGCGTTTTATATATTTCGGATATTGCCTATATCGAGACTGATGACGGCACACTAGAGCAATACCGCGTCATTGAATACAGCGGCGGTAAATACAGGCAGATTTATACAGGCGATGACAGGATCTTTGAGATCAAGGCGGCGGATGAAGGATTGTATGTCCTGCAGCAGGATGATTATGGGCTGGTACTGCGGCTGGTGGCAGGAGAGGATGTCAGTGTGATCCGCAGCATTTATTGCGGCGATGTGCTCAATGATGCTTCGGCGGATCTGTCCACCGGATATATCGCCATTGCCACAAAAAGAGGCGGCGTGCGGCTTGCAGCCGGCAGCGGCAATACCTGGGAGACGCTTGGGAGCGATGCGGAGCATCTGATGCCGCAGGGAATCTGTGCAGAAAACGGATGGGTATACTTTTCCGATTTTTACGGCGGCAGGCTGTGCCGGTTAAAAGAAGATGATGTAACGAGCCTGACGACCGTTTACCGCGAGGACGATCTGAAACTGAATGCCCTGAGCGTATCTGCGGACGGTGACAATGTGCTTTGCTGTGACCTGATCAGTTTTTATGAGATCACACATGCGCAGTCAGGCAGTCCAAAGAGCGCCTATGTCGCGAAGATCGGATACAAGGGCTTTTATATCACGGTTCTTCTTTGGATGGCGATCGTGCTTTCGGCGGTTATCCTGACCTGGCTGCTTCGGTTTTTGCCTGCGGCCATTGTGAAACTGACCTATCACGAATCAGCCCTGCGTATGGCAGCAGTGGTGCTGGCAGTACTTTCGGTATCGAGTTTTATCGCCTGGTCCCTGATCAGTGAACAGCACCGGAAAGAAGATGTCTGGGATGTCAGCGACATGAAACTGGTCACGGATCTGATCGTCAACAATCTGGATGTGGATCTTTTATCGCGGATCACTTCGGAATCCGATTATGCCAGCTCCTCCTATCTGCAGCTGCGGGAAAAACTCGACCTTCTGATGGCGGAAACCATGAAGGAAGGAAAAGACTATTATTATGTCTTTTACAAGGTTGAGGAGGGGAAACTCTGTTATCTGATGAACTATTATGATACAGTCATGTGCTGCGAACCCTTCGGCCGGATGGATGACACCTACTATATGGATGTCTACAATACGAGAAGATCTTTTGCGCTGAAGAGCACGGACGCGGACGGGCAGTGGCTCTACGTTCTGACGCCGGTGGAAAATGAGGCGGGAGAGTGCGTTTCGATCCTCGAGATCGGTACGGACTTAAGTTACCGCACGGCAGAAAGACGCTCCGAGACCCTTAATATCATTTTGTCAGTCTTTTGTTCCTCGGCAGTTATGGTGATGCTGATCGTCGAAGGACTCTTTTTGCTGGGTTTTTATGAAAGGAAAAGGGAGCTTGTGAACCTGGCAAAGGCAGATATTACACAACTGATTCCGCTTCGGACCATCATTCTGTTTTCCTATGCGGCGGCAACGCTGCAGGACAGTTTTATCACAGTGCTTGCGGCTAAGCATTATCACGGACAGCTTTTCGTGCCGGACAGTGTGGGTGCAGGTCTTCCACTGTCAGCCAATCTTTTGATGATGGCTGTTTTTGCGGCTGTTGGCGGGCATTTGGCTGAGAAAAAGGGCAGTAAAATGACGCTTCTGACCGGTGTGGCCATTGAGGTTTCCGGTTTTGTGATCTGTGCCGTTTTCGGTAATTACTTCGGGCTGTTGATCGGCAATGTGTTTATGGGTATCGGACTTGGGCTGATCAATGTGACCTGTAATGCAATGGCGGCTATGGCAGAAGGAACCGAGGCTGTGGCACAGGCCTTCGCGGATGTGATGGCGGGAATTCTGTCCGGCCTGACCGTAGGAGCCGGGCTGGCCTCCCTGTTATTCCCCATCGGCGGAAGCCGGCTTGCCTATTCCGTAGCGGCGTGCTTTATGCTGCCTGTTTTCCTTTTATGTAAAAAGAGCAAAGAAGTCAGACCGGACGAGGCATCCGGGGAGGAAGATAAACCGCGGATCAGTTTCCCTGTCTTTTTCTTCAACAGACGGGTGCTGGGCTTTTTGGTACTGATCCTGGTACCCTTTATGGCATCCATATCCTATCGTGAATATTTTTTCCCCATGTTTGCAGCGGAAAACGGTTTTTCCGAGGAGCGGATCGGACAGCTTTACATGCTTTGCGGATTGCTGGTGCTCTATATCGGCCCTTATATATCAAATTATGTGATCCGCCGTTTCGGCACCTTCGGCAGTATTATCATCGGCAGCGTGGCCATGGGACTGAATATGCTGCTCTTTGTCCTGATCCCTTCGCTGATAACGGCGGTGCTGGGCGCGTTCATGCTGTCGGCCATCACCTCCTTTGCCTATACCTGTCAGTATACCTATTTCGAAGAACTGCCGGACAGTGCGCAATATGGCAACGGGAAATCCATGGGCATTTATTCTGTGTTTGAGAACTTAGGCCAGACCATCGGCCCTATGGTTTACGGTGCGCTTCTGCTACTGGGTTATCGAAACGGCATCGCCATATTCTGCATTTTGCTGCTGTTCTTTACGGGGCTTTATATCGCGGGAATCAAGACGGACCGGAAGAGATACCAATAAGTGACTCATTGTATCGAGGATCGAAACAAAATGGAATTGAAAAGTATTACCGGAGAGGATCTTGATGAGATCACACGGTATTATGAAACCTATTTAAACAGTGGAGAAAAAGTCAGAAACGCCATCAAAGCAACCTTCGACGCCGGGATTTACTATGGATGTCGTGCAGTATCAGAGGGCGAAACGGCAGGATATTTCAGTTTTCAGGATGGCATTGCTCTGACCTGTCCTCATCCGGATTTGGAAGAAGAACTGAAAAAAGAGACTACCGGACTGTCTGTGGCAACGGTGGATGCCATGATGGTGACAAAGGATCACCGGGGCCGGGGGATCGCAGGGCAGATGGCAGCCTGGAACCTGGAAATGTTAAAAAAGCGTGGGATCGAAGCCTTTGCGGTGGAGATCTGGGTCTATCCGGACGGAAGCTGTCCGGCAAGGCGGATCTATGAGAAGATGGGAAAAGTGATCTGGAAAAGAGAGATCCCCATGTTTTACAAAGACGCCCACCGCTATGGTATTTCCTGTCCCATCTGCGGGCAAAACTGCAAATGCGGCGCCGTGATGGAGATCATCAGAGTCACAAAAAACGAAGGTGTGTTATGAAAGAGCGGGAGAAGAAAGAATTGGCAAAAAATGAGTCGGAAAATCGGGAATTCAAAAACAACGGATCTGCCGAGAGGGAAAGCAGTGACAGGGGACAGAGTGGGACACGTGTCACAAAAGGCCTGAACAGAAGGATTACCACGGCACTTATTTTGCTGATGGCGGTGATGGCGGTTTTTATTACCTGTATCAGTGTCAATTCCATCCAGAATATCTATTATACCCAGTACAGTGAAAAGGCGCAGGAACTGACACGGATGCTGGCACATGAACTGGACGGCGACTGGGTCAGGGATTTTTCCGAAACACTGGATGAAAATGATCCGGAGTATGTGAAAGTGAAAAACATGCTCAATCAGATCAAGACGGATTTTTCCGGAATCCAGTATCTGTATATTTACAAGCCCGGCGATACCAGTTTTACATATCTGGTGGAAGGACAGTCTGACGCAGATGATGCCTCCGTCATAGCAAAGCCCGGAGATGTTTATGAATATCTGGACAGGGATTATGATATCCTGGTACCGGATATCAAGGCGGAGCGTGCTTCCACCGGCATTGTATACGGACAGGATGCGGGATACGGAAAACCGGTCTGCGCCTGGGCGCCTCTCTTTGATTCGAATGGAAAGATGGTAGCCATGGTGGAGGCGGATTTCATCGTAGAGGATCTCGGAAGACGGATCCGGGGCGGCATTATGGCCATCGTTGGGGTACAGCTAATGAGCATGCTTTTTGTTGTTGTACTGATGATCCTGTATATCCGCCGCATCGTGATCCGGCCCCTTGGGGATCTGACGGATACGGTGGATTCCTATCAGAGCGGCAGGATCAAAACGGATGTCAGCAAATTCAAGACCGATGACGAGATCACGTCTCTGGCCTATTCCTTCAGTGACATGACCATCAGGATCGAGCAGTATATCAAGGATCTGACAGCCGTGACCGCAGAAAAAGAGAGGATCGGCGCAGAGCTGAACGTGGCAACGAAGATTCAGGCCTCCATGCTGCCGAGCGTATTTCCGGCCTTCCCGGAGCGGGATGAGTTTGATATTTTCGCATCCATGACTCCGGCAAAGGAAGTGGGCGGAGACTTTTATGATTTCTTTTTGATCGACGAGGATCATTTGGCCCTGGTGATCGCGGATGTTTCCGGCAAAGGCGTACCGGCAGCACTGTTTATGATGATGAGCAAGATCCTGATCGCCAATAACGTGATGATGGGGGTCAGCCCGGGGAAAGCGCTTGAGCAGGTAAATGATCAGATCTGCAAGAACAACGAAGAGGATATGTTTGTGACCGTATGGCTGGGCATTTTGGAGATTTCCACCGGCCATGTCATTGCGGCCAATGCCGGTCATGAGTATCCGTTTATTCAGAAACCCGGTGAGAAATTCGAGATCTTTAAAGACAAGCATGACTTTATCGTAGGCGGCATGGAGGGCATGTCTTACCATGATTATGAATTTACGATAGAGCCCGGTGGTGCGGTATTTGTTTACACCGATGGTGCGCCGGAAGCCACCAGCGCAGACCAGGAACTCTTCGGTACGGAGCGGATGATACAGGCGATCAACAAAGATCCGCAGGCCGACGCAAAGGGTCTGATCCGGCAGATGAAGGAAGGCGTGGACGGATTCGTGGGCAGCGCACCGCAGTTTGATGACCTGACTATGCTGGCAATCCGTTATAAGGGGACGAAAAATGACGAGGGCTGATCGGATAAAAAGAATGATCGTCCTGCTTTTGTCCGTGCTGTTGATAACAGGACTTCTTTCCGGCTGCGGTAAAACGGATGAGATCCATGTCATGCAGATCTGGGAAAACGAAGAAGCGGGCGCCGAGGAAGAGGAAGAGCCTTTAGAAGGCACTCCGGGAGCCGGGATGATAGTCGCTATGGTGACCGATGAAGGCAGGATCAATGACGCGTCTTTTAATCAGGGTGTTTGGGAAGGACTGCAGGATTTTTCCGTCAGAAGCGGTGCAAAGATAAGATATACAGAAACGGAAAAAAAGGATGACCTTCCGGCAAATTTTCAGCAGCTGACCGATGAAGGGTGCGATCTGATCTGGGGCGTCGGCTATAATTGTCAGGAGGCCCTCTTTGCATGTGCAAAGGAAAATCCCGGTACGCAGTATGCGCTGGTGGACAGCTCGCCATCGGATCTGCCGGCCAATGTTACGGGCGTTGCATTCAGGGCGCAGGAATCCTCTTTTCTGGCAGGCTATATCGCGGGTGCCATGACCAAAACAGGAAAGCTTGGTTTTGTGGGCGGCAGCCGGATCGATTCCGTCGACAGTTTTCGTTACGGCTTTATGGGCGGCGCTGCTTATGCGGCCGGGATTTACGGAAAAGAAGTGGAGTTTTTTGCAGAGTATACCGGCAGTTTTGATGATCCGGACTTAGGATACGAGATCGCAAGGAAACTTTACGCGCAGGGCTGTGATATCATCCTTCATGCGGCCGGTGGCAGCGGAACCGGCGTGATCGAGGCGGCTAGGGATACGGATCATTATGTGATCGGCGCGGACAGGGATCAGTCTTATCTGGCACCGGAGCATGTGCTCACCAGTTCGATGAAAAATGTGGATGTGGCGGCAAAAAGGGTGTCGGAATCCTATGCCATGGGCGAAAAGACGGGCGGCACGGTCTTAAGCCTTGGTCTGACAGAAGGGGCGGTCGGTATACCGGCCGAGCATAAAAACTATCGGGATGAGATCTATGATGCCGTGCTTTTGGTAGAAGATTCCATCAAATCCGGACAGATCACAGCGCCGGCGACGGCAGAGGAATATGAGAGTTTTACAGAGAATATCGGAGGCGGAAAATGACAAAGATCATACGGGAGCGACCGGATTATTATGACAGTTTTACCTGTACGGGTAACACGACCTGTATCGACGTGTGCTGTTATGCCTGGGTACTGCCCATGGATCCGGAGACTGCGGAGTTTTATTTAAACTACGAGGGTGAGTTTGGTGATTATCTGCGGGAGAATATTTTTCAGGAAGAAAACGGTGACTGGTTTATCCGCCTGAAAGACAACGGTCGCTGTCCGTTTCTGACAGAGGATACGCTTTGTTCTGTCAGGCTTCATGACGGTGAAAAAGCCCAGATCAAGATCTGTGATATTTATCCGCGGGAGCAGGAGGTTATGGCCGGACATTACAGGCAGGACAGGATCCTGATCGCCTGTAGTGAGGTGGCAAGGCTTCTCTATACATCTCCGGGAGATGCTCCGGTATTTATCCGCACCGAGGAAGAGGCGGATATTGAAGTTTCCGAGGAATTAAGAGTCAGGACCGAGCGGTTGTTAGCATTCCGGGACGGACTGATGAAAGCGCTGGTTGCCGGCAGTTTTGATGACAGTCTTTTCGGATGCTATGAATCGCCGAAGGAGATGGAAAAACTCCTCGATGATGCTTTGTATTTTGAAGGACATGACGTTTCGCAGCAGCTGTTTGTCACCCTGCGTTCCATTTTGCCGCAGGCAGGAAAAATACGCGCAGAGTTTTATGAAAAAGTCCCCGAGGCAAAAAAATGGCTGCGCAAGACAGCGGCTTATTTTGCACACAGGCAACTTCTCGATACCATTCAGGACGGACATATCGACGGACCGCTGATCTCCGTTTTCAGAAGCGTTCATCTCTTAGAGCTGATCTGCCTGACGCGGTTTTATGAAAAAGGCAGTTTCGATCTGGATGATATGATCTTTAGCGCACACATTTTCGGGCTGATCTTCGAGATCTCCATGCACAATGTGGCTTTGATGAAAGAGGTACGGAATACCGCACAGGATGCAGTATATCCGGATGGAGAGAATTCTCTGCTGCGGCCGTATTTGTATCCGTAAGAGAACGACTGCATTGGGGATTATGCAGGGCGGCGCAAAAGTTCCCGGTTCCGGTCGGGGGATAAGAACGAAAAAAACGAGGCGCTTTCATGAGGGAAGATTTAGGAAGAAATGAACTGTTTCAGACAGCGCATTTGATGATCTTGATCGTCTATACGCTGTTTTCTGTCGCTTTGATGACAATCACCGTGCTGCTGGAATGGGAGACCTGGGCGCTGATCCCCATAGCCTGCGGGCTGGTTTTGAGTTGGATCCTTCATATCCACCAGAAAGTTCCTGAGATGGCAAGGCTGTGGGTGTATTCCCTGCTCATGATGCTCATTGCCTTTTTCTATGGCATTCACACCACCAGTACCTATGACCTGGCCGTTGTCATGTGCGGCATTCTGGTGATCTTTATCCTGACGGGCATTCCGGCCCTGATCAATCTCGCCATGGTCACCTACTTTCTTACTTTCGCATACGATATCGCTGCCTACGTAAAATCCGGGGGCGATGTCGATTCCCTGTTTGTATCCCGCACAATGATGCATATCGTGGTCATGTATATCATCGGCTATGTGGCAAAGATCATCATGCAGACCTGGAATCAGGTGCTGCAGCGGACGGATGAGAGGATCAGCGTGCTGACGCAGGCGACGGAGACCATGAATGATTTTCTTGTCAACATGTCCCATGAGATCCGTACGCCCGTGAATGCCGTGATGGGTCTTTCCCGTGTCTGTATAGAAAAAGAAAAGGACGAGGACATCCGCACGGATCTGTTATCCATGGAAGCGGCAGGCAAACGCGTGGCAGAGCAGATCAGTGATATCCTTGATTATTCCGAGATCAATATGGAGCATCTGGTGGTCAATGAAGAAGACTACATGCTTTCTTCTGTCTTAAGCGACCTGGTGTCACAGCTTCGGTCTGTCAAACCGGATCATCTGGAGCTGGTCATCGATGTGGATCCCGTGCTGCCTTCCGTTCTGCACGGAGACGGCGGAAAATTAAAAAAGATCTTATGGCATCTGATCGTAAACGGCCTGAAATATACAAAAGAGGGCGGTGTCTATGTTCGTCTTTATCCCATTGAAGAAGACTATGGTATCAATCTGTGTATCGATGTGACGGATACCGGGATCGGAATGACGCCTAGGGAGATCGAGCGCGTCTATGAAGGTTTTTATCAGGCCAATTCCGGCAGGAACCGTTCTTCCAACGGACTCGGCCTGGGCATGTCCATCGTGCATGGTTTTGTAACGGCCATGAAGGGATTTGTGACGCTCGAATCCGATCCGGGACAGGGAACCACGGTCCGGATCAGCATTCCCCAGAAGGTGGCGGATCCGTCTGTCTGCATGAAGGCCAGAAACAGTGAAAAACTGATCCTCGGCACCTATCTTCGTTTCGAAAAATTCTCCAATCCCAGTGTACGTGAGTTTTATAATGCCATGATCCGGGATATCGTGACCGGCCTGAAGGTGCAGATGCACCGGGTGGAAACCATTGCCAAACTTCAAAAGCTGGTGGATAGCGTGAAGATGACGCACCTGTTTGTGGGAGATGTGGAATATGAGGCAAACAGAGAGTATCTCGAGCGGCTTGCTGAAAAACTCCTGGTGGTGGTTGTGGCAAATGATGATTTCGTGCCGCCAAAAGGATCCCATGTCCGTGTCATGAGAAAACCCTTTTACTGCTTCCCTGTGATCAATATCTTAAATTCCGATATCCATACAAAAGAAACCAAGGATGGCGCGCTTCGCTGCGAGGGCGTCCGTGCACTCGTGGTAGATGACGAGCCGATGAATCTGATGGTGGCAAGGGGAATCTTTTCCAGATATGGCATGACCGTGACCTGCGCCGAGTCCGGCAGTGAGGCGATAAAGCTTGCAACGGAGCATGTTTTTGATATTGTTTTCATGGATCATATGATGCCGGAAATGGACGGCGTTGAGGCTATGAAGCGGCTGCGCACGGAAACCGGCAGAAGAGATCTGCCCGTTGTGGCGCTGACGGCCAATGCGGTGAGTACGGCCAAAGAAATGTTCATATCTGAGGGGTTTGATGGTTTTGTCAGCAAGCCGGTGGAAATGGAAGAGCTCGAAGGCGTCCTGAAAAAAGCGTTGCCGAAATCCATGATCTCATATGAAAGACCCAAGACAAGGGAAGAGAAGATCCGTGTGCCGAAGGTGTTGGGGATCGAAAGGGAAAAGGCCACTGACTGGGCAACGGAAGAGAAACCGGTAAGCTTTAGCGGTGATCAGATGTCCGGCGGCGAAATAACGGCAAAGGATCAGCTGCTCCGATTCTTCGGGATCGATGTGGAAAAGGGTCTGCATTACAGTCAGGATGACAGACAGTTTTATGAGACACTTTTGAAGGAGTTCTATTCTGACAGCGAAAAGAAGAGGGCAAGTCTTTCGCTTTGTATCGATAAGCAGGATATGAAGAACTACAGCATCACCATCCACGCTTTAAAGAGCACTGCCAAAATGATCGGCGCCACGGATCTTTCCGAGCAGGCAAGATTATTGGAAGAAGCGGCAAAAAATGAGGATGTCTCTTCCGTGATCAACCATCATGCGACGGTCATGGAACGTTACCGCCATACTACGGAGGGGATTGCGGCTTATCTTGGGATTACAGGGGATGCAAAAAATGATACAGCAGGTGATGCCGATGATGGCGCCGGCGGTGCCACAGCAAGTCAACAGGACGCCGGTGCAGGTTCGCAGCCGCAGGACGCGGCCGGTGTCACCGGATCAGCACACGCAGAGAACGACGGCATTTTTGAATTTATGCCGGAGGATGACAAGTAACAAATAAGCGTTTGGGAAAATGCGGTGATGAATCAGTATTCAGTTTAGGGGATCAGTTATGAAAGATATATTGCGGTTTTTGTTTCGTCCGTCTGAGACAGACAGGGAAACTTCAAGATATGCAGTGAAAAATACCATTCGTGTGACACATATCGTGGTGATCTTAGTCTTTTTGATCGGCGCGGTGATGCTGGCCATGACATATACCGATCCTGAGGAGTTTTTAAACAGTCTGCCTTATCATCGCATGGTCTATCTTGTTCTGGTGGTAAGCTCCATTCTCTGGCTGGCGATAGCCAGATTTGTTGTGAATGATTTTGAAGGCAGATATCATGTTTTGAATCTGCTCAATACCCTGATGGTGGTCGTCATGTTCGGCTGGTCCTTTTCCCTGGTTCAGGTCAACGCAGTCTTCAATGATCTGATCGATACGACACCCTATCTGATGATCACCCTGCTGGTTCCCATCTGTGTCTATGTACACCCTTTAAATTATCTTCTGATCGCAATTGGTTTTGACTTGATGATGTTCATAAGGCTGTACCAGATCGATCAGATCATGCAGACCAGGGAATCGGAATATGCATTTTTTAATTTCTTTTCCTTTACCCTGATGCAGGTTGTTTCGGGCCTGGTGCTTCTCTATACAAGATTCAGTCTGAATAAAGAGCTGCTGGCGGAAAACAGGCAGCATATGGAGATTGAAAGGCTGAGCCGCTCCCAGAACCGGTTCTTTTCCAACATGTCCCATGAGATCCGGACTCCCATCAATACCATTATCGGTCTGAATGAGATGACGCTGCGGGAAAACGTTTCCCCTGAGATCAATGAGAACTCCGAGAATATCGCGGCAGCCGGCAATATGCTGTTGCATCTGATCAATGATATCCTGGATATGTCCAAGATCGAATCCGGCCAGATGGAGATCAGTCCGGCGCCATACAAGACAGGAGAGATGCTCTCCGATATCGCCGGAATGTTCTGGTTCCAGGCAAAGAAAAAGGGGCTGGATTTCCGGATCAATATCGCACCGGATTTTCCCAGTGAGCTTTACGGGGATGATGTGCGCATCAAGCAGATTCTGGTCAATGTGGTCGGCAACGGGATCAAATATACCCCGGAAGGGTCAGTCACCCTGTCTTTCCAGTGGGAAAAGACGGACGAGGACATGGCCCATATCATCTATACCGTTGTGGACACGGGAACCGGTATCAAAAAAGAGAACATCCCCCATCTGTTCACGGCTTTTAAACGGGAAGATGAAGATCAGAACCGGTACATTGAAGGAACCGGCCTCGGTCTTTCCATTGTCAAACAGTTTGTGGATCTGATGGGCGGAACCATCACCGTGAACAGCGTATATACGGAAGGTTCCACGTTTATCATTGACATTCCCCAGAAGATCATCAATGAAGAGCCTGTGCAGCAGCCGGGCGGCAAGGGACGTCATCTGACACAGAAAAAGCACGGATACCGCCGCAGCTTTGAAGCGCCGGATGCCAGGATCCTGGCTGTGGATGATACTTCCGCCAATCTTCTGGTGGTGGGCAAACTCCTTCGGGATACCAAAATCCGGATCGATACGGCTTCTTCCGGTCAGGAGGCTCTCGAAAAGACACTGAATCAATATTATCATCTGATTTTGATGGATCACCTGATGCCCGGCATGGACGGTATCGAATGCTTCCACAAGATCCGCTCGCAGACCGGCGGCATGAACCGGGAAACCGCAGTCGTTGCGCTGACGGCCAATGCGGGAAAAGAAAACGCTGAAATTTATGCCAAAGAAGGCTTTGACGGTTATCTGGTCAAGCCCGTAACCGGCGAGGACTTAGAGAACGAGGTGCGTCGTCTCCTGCCCAAAGACCTGGTTACGGTCTATGAAGAAGAGAAGGAGATCACAGAGGAAAGCTTAAGCTGGATCGACAGGCAGGGCAAGAAAGCCAGGGTGCTGGTCACAACGGAAAGCATTGCGGATATTCCCAAGTGGATGCTCGAATCCTATCAGATCGGCGTGATCCCGCATATGGTAAAAACCAGAGACGGCGTGTTCCGCGATGCGCTGGAACTGGATCAGGAGGGCGTGCTTTCCTATATGGAAAAAAATGCTTCCGGCATCCGGGCCGTGCCGCCGACTGTTTCGGAACTGGAAAGTTTCTTTGCAAAAGGCCTGCAGAGCGCGAACCATGTGATCCATGTTTCCCTTTCCGCGCAGCTTGAGGATTCCGGCTGTATTCCGGCAAGAGAAGCCGCCCGGTCCTTTGATAATATTACCGTGGTGGACTCGCAGCAGCTTTCCAGCGGCCAGGGGCTGGTGGCGATCGCGGCTGCCAGAATGGCGCAGGAAGGAAAGAGTGCTGAGCAGATTTCCAAAGAACTGGAAACCTTAAAGAAAAAAGTCCATACCAGTTTTATTGTCGCAAACTTAGATCACCTGGCTGCCACAGGCCAGATGAGCGAGCAGACGGCAAAGATCGCCAATGCGTTTATGCTGCATCCGGTTCTGGTCATGAAAAAAGGCAAAATGAAGGTGGGACGCGTCTTCTTCGGCAGCAGGGAGCGGGCCTGGGCAGGATATATCACCGGCGTTTTGGATATGCCCCACAGGATTGATAAAAGACTTTTATTCGTCACTTATGTGGGACTGACCCAGAATGACCTTGACAGCATCAAGGCAGAGATCGAAAGGCATATGGATTTTGACAGGATCATTTTCCAGAAGGCATCTCCTACCATTGCGGTAAACAGCGGCGCGGGAACCTTCGGCCTTCTGTTTTTATATACCTGACCTGCCGGCAGGGGTAACAGTTCAGCCGCGCCATGCAACCGAATGCAGCTGCCGGCTGTATTATGATCAGAAACGCAGATAAAAACCGCGGCAGTCTATCACAGTATAGATCTGCCGGGCAAAGAGAGGTAGTGTAAAGTCCGGTATGAAAAACCGAAGCGGAGCACGAATGAAAAAGGAGCACACTTATGAAAGAGTCTGAATACAGGGAAGATGAATATGCACAGCCGGAACTGAATCCCATCCCCCCGGAAGAGGAACTGCACGAAAACCATGCAGTTGTGGACGAGGCGAAGCAGAGAGCGGACCTTCTCAAGGCGGCGCAGATGTGGGAGCTTGTGAAAAACAGCAAGGCCGCTGAGGACAAAAAAACAGAGGCCTATTACTATGCCTGGCATATGGAACTTATGACCAAAAAGCAGCTTGGGCAGGACATCCCGGTGCCGGAGGAGCTTCAGGCATACAGAACAAAGAATCAGCTGGAGGGACAGGGAGCATCCGCCGGCGTTTCTGCTTCGCAGGAACCCACCCCGGCAGACAAGGCCTATGAGGTCCGCAGCTTTAACCGGGTGGACCTGAAAAAGAATGCGGACGATATCGCCAGGCTTTATGCACTCCTTGACAGCAAGGATCACTGGTATAAGGGCGGAAGTTCTCCGCAGTTTCGCGCCCTGATGGGGGAACTGAAAAACCTGAAAAAGTTAGCGTCTAAAATGGAGAAAAACCGGGCAAATTCGTTGCAGGAAACGGATCCCGAAAAGGCAGGAAAGCTGCGAAAGCAGGAAAAGGAAACCATGCTTTCCTACCTGCGAAGCGCCGAAGAGTTTGACAGGCTTACCCAGGTCTATCTGGACGGAAAAAAAGGAAAGACGGACACAACGTATGCAAAGGAGCGCTTTGCGGCGGTGACGGAAGTAAGGCGCATCTGCGCCATCAACCGCGCTTCGGTGGAGCGGACCTATCAGCTGACCGAACAACGACGTTTTGAGATCAAGACAGCGCCCCGGCAGGCGGCAGCCTATGTCAAGGCGGAAAAGGAAAAGTACGCAAACTGGCTGAATAATGTCTATAACAAGTATGATTTGGGACCGGGAGCCAAGGAAAACAGAAAGGCTTTTTACGGGGACCGTTACACGGACGAAAGCCTTTTCAAGCACCCGCATCCTTATGGCATTTCCGTGGCGAGAACCGCGGGACACAGCATCACCACCGTCGCCCTGATGGCGATGAAGGATGAAAAAGGGAACTATCTGTATACGGAAGAGGATATCATGGATCCGGCCAAACTGCAGAAAGAAAAGGCGGATCTTTTCCATACACTGGTCTTAAAAACCAGCGGAAAAAAACCGGAGAATGCAAAGTGGCTGGCCGAGACCATGCATAAAGGATATATGGCATCCATTGACAGGATCGGCAAGATGCTGGGCAAGGTGGACTTTTCCGATCCGGATTATATCTTTTCGCCGGAATTTTCCAGGGCGGGTATGCTGGGCTTTACCCTGATGGATGTCTGGCAGGAAATGGGCAGAATGCCGGAGGATATGCTTAAGGCCGGTAAAAAGGATTTTCCCGATCTGAAGACCCCCCAGGATTACCTGGACAAGGTGGGCAATATGCGCGGATATCTCGATCAGTTTGCGGTCAATATCCAAAGAGTAGCGGAGGGCCTCAGGGACCTGGATTTCCGTTTTTCGGATCTTGCACAAAAGACTGTTCTTTTCAACAGTTTTACGGTCAATCATCTGCGCTCGATGTTTGCAAAAAAGGCAGTCGCGTGCAAGGATAAACCCTTTGCGGACTGGTTTACCTATGATGAAGGAGCCATCGGAAGAGGTATTTATGTCGGTGTGATCGATCATATGAGTTCCGTGGAATTTAGTTCGAAACAGGTATTTGAGCAAAAACTCTCTTCCATACTGGATGGGACCGCTTTTGCCAATATCACCTATACTTATGATCCGAAAGCGAAAAAGCAGTTTGTTCTGCATGGCACCCTGGACGGTGGTCTGATGACTGATGACTATGAACTATCGAAGATGAGTGAAACGCAGATCTTAAAACAGGTCAATATCCAGCTTGACGCGTTTGAGCAGCTCAAAAAGACGTCCGGGCCGGTCATGCAAACGTATATCAGCGGCGCCATCACAGGCGTTTCAACCCTTTCGATGCAGTATGCCTCTTATACGAAAATGAATGAGGAACAAAAGAAGCAGGCAGCGGACGCAGTCAGGGATATTTTTGCCTTTCGCCTGGCATCCATCTTCCGGTCTGTGGGCGCAAAGGAGGAAGAACTGAAGGAGCTGGTGGACAAAAACCTTCCGAAAGTGCCTGCCTATAAAAAATTCCTGGATAACGTGGGCGTCGGATCCTTAAAGGCGCTGATGATGGGGGATGTGACAGAGCAGATTGAAAAATGTGATGATGTCTATCTGGATAAATGCCGTTTGGTAAAGCGGAACCTGGAAAACGGCGTCTACAAAGACGAGGTGACCATCGAAACCGCCTATGCCATGGCGTATACGGTAACGCTTATAGATCAGGTGGGCAAACTGCCGGAGAAAAATAACCGCGCGGGCGATGCGTATAAACCGGGGGAATATGTGAACGACTATCTGAAATCCTGGCGGAAACAGAAAAATCAGAAAGACCAGCTTGCCCACCTTCGCAAACATCCGGAGACCGTTAAGGAAATGCTTTCCGACACCAAAAGCATGAAAGAATATGTGGAAAAAACGGATAAGAAGATCAGGGACTGGCGCAAATCGGAGGATGAGAAGGAGCGGCGTATCCAGCAGGAAAGAGAAAAGACCTATCAGAAAAGACAGGCGGAAAGAGCGCGCAAAAAGGAAGCCCTGAATGCGCAGAAACAGGGCGACGTAAAAGAAGAGCCGAAGAAAGAGGAACCGAAAAAAGAGCAGCCGAAGGAAAAGACAAAGCCTGAAGGGCAGGTAAAAGAAGAAAATGAGCAGCCTTCCGGACAGAAGACGGAGACAAAAGGAATAAAGAAAACCGGACCGAAACCGAAATGAAAATCAAAACAAAAGCAGAAAAGGGAATAAAGATAGGGGCACTGCTTATCTTCATTGGTATGTCTCTTCTTTGGACAGGCTGCGGCCTGCAGGGATCTGAAAACGAAACCGGATCGCAAATCGAAAGCAGATCCGGCGGAAAGCCTGATGAAAGGAGCAGTGAGAAACTGCCGGAAATACAGACGGATGATGAACATATGAAAAATATGGAAACGGCGGCTCCCATGCAGACAGAACCGGCGGGTACAGAAACAGGCCCGGAAATCGAAGAAGGAATAAATGGGGAAATGAATATAAATGTAGATTCTGCAGATTCGGAAATCTCTGTAGAATCGCAGTTCTACATCACCGGGATCTCTGACGAGATATTCACCCGCATACAGGGAAAGTCTTATAAAGATGACTGCACCCTGCCGAGAGAGGATCTTCGATATCTCCATGTGCTGCATAAAGATATCGACGGAAAGGTGCATGAAGGGGAGATGATCGTCAACGTGCATATCGCAGAGGATGTGCTTACGATCCTGCGGACCCTGTATGAAAATGATTACCCCATCGAAAAGATCCGCCTGGTGGACGAATATGATGCGGATGATGAAAGATCCATGGAGGATAATAATTCCTCTTCGTTTAATTACCGCCTCATCTCCGGCACGACGAAGATATCCAAACACGGCATGGGCCTGGCGGTGGATATCAATACCTTCTATAATCCTTATGTCAGGACTGTGGACGGAGAAAGGGTGGTAGAGCCGGCAGGCGCCGAAGGCTATACCGACAGGGAGGCGGATTTTCCCTACAAGATCGTAAAAGGAGACCTTTGTTACGAATTGTTCATACAGCATGGTTTCGAGTGGGGAGGGGAGTGGAAAACCAAAAAGGATTATCAGCATTTTGAGGTCCCCACAGCGAAGATGAATGAGTGGTATCCGTAGCATGTTTATCTTTTTAATCTGTTTCCATTGGTACTTGAAAAATTGCACGTTATAGTGTAATTTTATAGATAGTAGTTATTATATTACTTGGTAGTGCAGAGCCCGGTATGAAATACTGAGCGAAAAAACTACTGATCAATTCAGTAGTGCAGAGCCCGGTATGAAAATACCGAGCCGAAAAACTAATTAATTAGGAGGTATCAGAAGGTGAAAAGGAGAGTGTTGCAATCAGTGACAGCTTTATTGCTGTCGGCAAGTCTGATTCTGGAAGGCCCGGCTGCGGCTTTTGCAGGCCAGGCTGAGCCGGAGGGGGTTATTGACGCAGAAGAGGCAGTGACAGCGGAGACGGTGAGCCAGAATGAAACACCGACGCCGGCTGCACCGACGGTTGGCAAGCCCGCAAGCGTTTTGGCGACTGTGGTGGATGAAGATACCATCAAGCTTAACTGGGCTGCGGTATCCGGTGCGGACGGCTACGAGGTATACAGCAATACCAATGGCCAGGGATATGTCCTCCATTGGACTTTTGACGGCGGGAATACCACGGAAGCGAATGTGATGTCTACGAAGGGTGCGTCATCGGATCAGAAGGAACTGAATACCGCTTCTACCTACAGTTTTAAGGTTAGGGCGTTTATCAAGCAGGATGGCAAGAATTACTATGGTGATTTTTCTGCCGAAACTGCGACGGTTAAGCCTACGAGGACCGCAAACGAATGGTTCCTTACGTCAGAGCCGCTCAGTTACAAGAAGATTCTGTTGACCTGGAAACCGGTCGGCGGGGTAACCGGTTACAAGGTTTACATTTCGAATAAGAAAAACGGGAAGTATAAAATGCTGGAGACATCCGATGCGGCAGGTGCAATGATCTTAAAGGATGCTGCAGGCAAGAACTTAAGCCTTGCAAAGACCTATTATTTCAAGGTGCAGGCCTATATCAATGATAACGGAAAAGAATACGTCAGCGAGTTGTCGGGACCGGTCAAGGCAAAGACGATGCTTGACAAAACGGAGATCAATTATCTGAGTGCGAACGGTTCCGATTTTGTGACCCTGAAATGGGTGAAGGTTCCGGGTGCGGACGGCTACGAAGTGTACCGCTCCAAGAAGAAAAGCAAAAAGGGTACCCTGATCGCCGGCGGCCCGAAGATGAAAAAACTGAAAAAGCGGAAATATGTGGATAAGGATACGGTTCCCGGACAGAAGTACTGGTACAGGGTTCGTGCCTATAAAGTCATCAACAAAAGACGCTATTATTCCGATTTTGATCTGTGGCCGACTGCAGCAGCAACCGTGCTTGCTTCCACAAACTTTGTAAAAGAAGGCTGTGTCTGCGAAAAGCCGAATGTCGTGAAACTTACCTGGAGCAGCGTAAAGAGGGCAAAGGGATACTTTGTACAGCGCTCTACCAGTGAAAACAAGGGCTTTACCACAGTCGCCACCGTGGATGGCGGAAATGTGACCTCCACAGAGATCGTTCAGGATAACGGAACCAAATATTATTATCAGATCGTATGCTTCAGCGATAAGAAAAAGAAGAAGACATGGTCTTATCCCTGTGATCCGGTTCTGATGACATCAAATTATTTCTGCTATCCTTCGGAGAACTATCAGGAAAGATGCAACAGGGTATTCGGACAGGATCACTATTATGCATATGGCACGCAGGCCGAGGCTGACACCAGAATGCAGGGTGTTGCTTATACGAAATGGTCTGTAGATCCGAAAAAGACATCTGCAGGATACAGCGTAAATAAGGCAGATAGTTTCCTGGTTAATAAGAGAGTTCAGCCTACTGTACAGCAGATCGTCAACGAAATTCAGAATACTCCGGTTGCAGGCGTGAATCTGAAGATCACGGAAGTTTCCGGCTACAACTTCGGATCTCTCTATCAGGAGGACAGAGAAGGCGTTGCGGTTACGATCAAGGTTGTGGGAGGTACCCCGGGTTCCGTTGAGTACAACTCCGTAGTCAATGTCTTTGCAAAGTATGGCTTTAACAGAATCAGTAACTACGGCCAGACCTATGATCCTTACAGATTTGTTTATGTAGGTATCCATTAATCCTTACAGATTTGTCTATGTAAGGCTGGCATGCTTAATAAAGGCAAGCATGAAAGAAAAAATACGGTCGCAGGCCGTGAAAGAATGACAAGTTACAGACTGCCGGAGTGCGGAATGCACTCCGGCAGTCTTTTGCCGTTTTTTACCGCAAAAAACAGTTCCATAAACCCGCAAAATAGAGTATAATGTTCTTGTCTGCACAATTTGCGTCAGATGGAGGAAAATATTGGTAGTGTAAAGTCCGATATGAATAGAGTGGGACGAAAAACTACTGATCAATTAAGGAGGAGCAAGTATGGCAAGGCTAAGTGAAAGTGCTGTCCGCCAGATCAAAGACATCTGCGACAGGTACAAAAAGGAAAAGACGCCGCTGATGATGATCCTGAGCGATATCCAGAATGAATACGGATATATCCCGCTCGAGGTGCAGGAAGTGGTGTCGCAAAGAACGGGGATATCAGTTGCTGAGATTTATGGGGTGGTTACCTTCTATTCGTTTTTCTCATTAGAGCCCAAGGGTAAATATGTCATCGGCTGCTGCCTCGGAACGGCCTGCTATGTCAAGGGCGCCCAGATCGTCATCGACCGTTTTTCCGAAATCCTCGGCATCGCACCCGGCCAGACCACCAAGGACGGTCTGTTTACCTTAGATGCCCTTCGCTGCATCGGTGCCTGCGGTATCGCGCCTGCTGTCAGCATTAACGGTAAGGTATATCCGAAGGTGGATGTGGAAGAGGTAGAAGATATCATTGAATCATACAGAAAGGAGGCATCAGCATGAGTCAGATCACTTCCGTAGAGGAGCTCGATAAAAGGATCGCAGAATGCGAAAAGAACATGAAAGACAAGCTCGCGGGCGCTGATGAAAAACGCCACATCGTTCTGTGCGGCGGAACCGGATGCCTTTCGAGTAATTCCAAAGAGATCATGGAGAAGTTCAAAGAACTTCTTGCCAAAAAAGGTTTGAATGAAAAAGCCACTGTCAATCTGACAGGCTGTTTCGGTTTCTGTTCCCAGGGACCTTTTGTCAAGATCTATCCCGAAGATACGCTGTATCGTATGGTTTCCATAGACGATGTGGAAGAGATCATCGATACCGATATTGCAAAGGGTGAAGTTGTGCAGCGGCTTTTATATGTGGATCCCGTTTCCGGTGAAAAGGTTTCCAAACAGGACGATATCAATTTCTACAAAAAGCAGCGCCGCATCGCTTTGCATGGCTGTGGTGTCATCAATCCCGAGAAGCTCGAAGAGGCTCTCGGAGCGGGGGCGTTTAAGGGTCTGAAAAAAGCCCTGACCATGACACCGAAGGAAGTGGCGGATACCGTGCTTCTTTCCGGTCTTCGCGGACGCGGAGGCGGCGGCTTCCCGGCAGGCCGTAAGTGGATGTTTGCCCTTGCAAGCGAAGGGGATGAAAAATATGTGGTCTGCAATGGCGACGAAGGAGATCCGGGTGCTTTCATGGATCGTTCCATCTTGGAGGGAAATCCCATTGCCGTGATCGAAGGCATGATGATCGCAGCCTATGCCATCGGTGCAAAAGAGGGTTACTTCTATGTACGTGCCGAATACCCAATCGCAGTGGCCCGTCTTCGCAAGGCGATCACCAATGCAAGGGAAGCAGGACTGCTTGGCACAAATATCTTAGGCAGCGGTTTTGATTTTAACTGTCATATCCGTCTTGGCGCGGGTGCTTTTGTCTGCGGCGAAGAGACTGCACTCTTAAATTCCATCGAAGGTAAGCGCGGCATGCCACGTCCCCGTCCTCCTTTCCCGGCTGTGAAGGGTCTGTGGGATAAGCCAACCATTGTTAATAACGTTGAGACCTTAGCATGCGTGCCTTACATCCTGCGGGAAGGTGCAGCTGAGTTTGCCAAAGTCGGTACCGAAGGCTCCAAGGGAACCAAGGTATTCGCACTTGGCGGAAAAGTCAACAATGTCGGCCTTGTGGAGGTCCCCATGGGAACAACCCTCCGCGAACTGATTTACGACATCGGCGGCGGCATTCCGGGCGGCAAGAAATTCAAAGCGATCCAGACCGGCGGTCCGTCCGGCGGCTGTCTGACGGAAGATTTCCTCGATGAGCCCATCGATTTTGATAACCTGGTACAGAAGGGATCTATGATGGGATCCGGCGGCGCCATTGTTATGGACGAAGACAACTGTATGGTAGACGTGGCAAAATTCTATATGGAATTCATCTGTGATGAATCCTGCGGAAAATGCTCTCCCTGCAGGATCGGCACAAAGCGTATCCTGGAGATCCTGACCAAGATCACCGAAGGCAAGGGCACCATGGAAGATCTTGATGCCCTCGAAGAGCTGAGCAGGACCATCCAGAAAAACTCCCTTTGCGCGCTGGGCCAGACGGCAGCCAATCCCGTCAACTCCACCCTGCGTCATTTCAAGGATGAGTACATTGCCCATATCGTGGACAAGCGTTGTCCGGCCCATGTCTGCAAGTCTTTGATGCAGTACAGGATCGATCCGGATGTCTGCATCGGCTGCGGCCTTTGCGCAAGGAACTGTCCGGTGGGCTGCATCTCCAGAACGGATTATATCGCAGAGGGGCATAAGCTTGCTTCCTTTGCCATCGATCAGTCCAAATGCGCGAAGTGCGGCCTTTGCAAGAGCAACTGTAAGTTTATGGCAATTTCGAAAGAGTAGGGAGGGTATAGAAGATGGCATTAGTAAATATAAAGATCGAAGGTGTCCGCCATCAGGTCGAAGAAGGCCTTACCATTTTGGAGGCGGCAAGAAAATGCGGTTACGAGATCCCTTCCCTTTGCGATTTTAACCACGGGGAATGCAACAGGGGTTCCTGCCGCGTCTGTCTGGTAGAAGTGAAAGGTGCAAGAGGCCTGGTTGCCAGCTGCGTCTATCCGGTAAATGACGGTATGGAGATCACCATTTCCTCACCGGCCGCTACCGCAGCGAGAAGAATGAGCGTAGAGCTTCTGCTTTCCGATCATAACCAGTTCTGCCAGCAGTGTGATAAAAACGGAAAGTGCGAGCTGCTCCACGTAGCCAATGTAACCGGCGCCAGGGCAGATGTGTTCGGCGGCGTACACTCCGAGGTGCATTTGGATAAAGTGGCACCGTCCCTGGTGCGTGATACTTCCAAGTGTATCCTTTGCGGACGCTGTATCGAGAGATGTAAGAACGCCCATGGACTCGGCATTCTCGGCTATGAGGGACGTGGCTTTGAAACCTTTGTTTCCCCTGCCGGTGACAGATCCTTTACGGATTCGCCCTGCATCCAGTGCGGCCAGTGCGTCAATGTTTGTCCTACCGGCGCGCTGATGGAGCATTCCGAGATCGATAAAGTAGATAAGGCCCTTGCAGAGGGCAAGGTGGTCATTGCACAGGCAGCGCCTGCAGTCCGTGCAGCCATCGGTGAAGAATTCGGATACAAGATCGGAACCCCCACAACCGGCAAGATGATCGCAGCCATGAGAAGGCTTGGTTTTTCCAGGGTATATGACGTAAACTTCGGCGCTGACCTGACCATTATGGAAGAGGCAACCGAGTTGATCGGCAGACTGAAAAATGACGGTGTCCTGCCCATGATCACTTCCTGTTCGCCCGGCTGGGTCAACTACGCAGAGTATAATTATTCCGATCTTTTAGATCACCTGTCTTCCTGCAAATCGCCCCATCAGATGCAGGGTGCGATCATCAAGAGTTACTGGGCGAAAGAGCATGATGTGGCACCTGAGGATGTCTTTGTCGTATCCGTTATGCCTTGTACGGCCAAGAAGTTTGAGAAGGAAAGAGAGCAGCTGAAAGTGAATGGTATCCCTGATGTGGATGCAGTCATCACCACCAGAGAGCTGGCCCGCATGATCAAGCGCGGTGGTATCATTTACAATATGCTTCCCGATGAGGAATGGGACCGCGATATCATGGGACAGTACACCGGCGCGGCTGTTATCTTTGGTGTCACCGGCGGCGTGATGGAAGCAGCGCTTCGTACCGCTTATTACAAACTGTCCGGAAAAGAAGCAGAACCCATCGAGTTTACGGAAGTCCGCGGCCATGACGGCGGACTGAGGGAAGCAGAGGTGGATATCGAAGGAACAAAGGTATGGGTTGCCATCGCTTCAGGTATGAAGGCGGCCAAGGTGCTCCTTGATGAAATCCGGGAAGGAAAATCAAAATACCAGTTCATCGAGATCATGGGATGTCCCGGCGGCTGCATCAACGGTGGCGGACAGCCTTATGTCAGAGAGTTCTTCCTGCCTGATGAGGATGATGATATCCTCGATACCTACAAGGAAAAGAGGGCGCAGGCACTGTACTCCGAAGATGAGAAACAGACCATCCGCCAATCCCACAACAATCCGCAGATCCTTGATCTGTATGAGAAATTCCTCGGCGAGCCGAACGGACACAAGGCCCATGAACTGCTGCATACCACCTATGAAGGACGGGTGGGCTTCAACGATATTGAAGAGTGATGAGTTTTCAGGCAAACCCCGCAGCGCGGCTGCGGGGTTTGCCTGCTTATATGGCAACGATTCAAAACCATGCGGATTTTTAAAATTCGAAGCTTATAATTCTGATCAATAAGGAAATGCAAATCCATGAAGAAATTGAATATGCAGAAACTGAAGATTACATTTAACGCACCTGTGACCCTTGTCTTTTCGCTGATCTGCCTGATATCGCTTCTGATCGGCGCACTGACCGGCGGGGCGGCAACGCAGCTTTTGTTTTCCACCTACCGGTATTCCCTGGCATCGCCGCTGACTTATCTTCGTTTTTTTACCCATATCTTCGGCCATAGCGGATGGGATCATTTTTTCGGGAATATCACCTATATCCTGCTGCTCGGTCCCATGCTGGAAGAAAAGTACGGCAGCAAAATGCTGATCCAGGTGATGGTGATCACGGCATTTGCAACGGGACTGGTGAACTTCATCCTGTTCCCGAAGGTGATGCTCTGCGGTGCCAGTTGTGTGGTCTTTGCATTTATCCTGATGACTTCCTTTACGGAGTTTAAGGCAGGCCAGATCCCCGTGACCTTTATTCTGATCGCTCTGATCTTTATCGGCGGCCAGATCATTCAGGCAATCTTTGTCAGGGATGATATCGCTAATCTGTCTCATATCATCGGCGGGATCATCGGTGCAGTTATCGGGTACCTTGCCAACAGAAAGTCTCTTTGAAAAACTATTGAAAATACGGAGGTTGAGAGACTGGGTAACCTTGACAACAGGGGCTTGGAATAGGTAAAATATTCTTTATAGGCTTCCAAAAAAAGTAGTGTAAAGTCCGTTATGAAAAATACGAAGCCGAAAAACAAATAATGAATTCGGGGAAACAAACATGAGTGAAGATATCCATATCAGTCCGGTCAAAGTACCGACAGAATGCGAAAAATGCGGAACAAAACTTGAGTATCACGGACTGGGCAGTTATATCTGTCCGGCGTGTGGGAACATCCAGCTTGATGATTTCGGCGTGATCTCTGAGTTCCTGCGGGCAAACCAGGGCGCGACTATAAAAGATATCGTCTATGAAACCGGCATCAGCCGTGAAGTGGTGGAATATTGTCTGGAAAGCGGAGAGCTGGCGGTTGCCAATGAAGAGGATTACTTTCTGACCTGTCATAAATGCGGTAAGAAGATCAGCGGTGGAAGATACTGCAAGGAGTGCTATGCGAGCCTGACAGGCGACTTAAAGCAGGCATTTGGTGTGACTGCCTTCAGTCTCAGAAAAAAGAATCCGTTTGCAGAAAACCAGAACAATTCTGCCGGTAAGGTGCGGTTTAAAAGATAGGTGGGGAATATGAGAGCACAATATTCATTGATCTTCGCAGTCATGGCTGTGGCCTGCGGTATCTGCGCGGTGATGGCGGCAAGCAGCCGGAAACCGATCCGGAAGGCTGTCACTTTTTTGCTGGCAATGCTGATCCCGCCGGTGCTCGGAAACCTGATCATCATCAGTTCCGTGGACAGAATGACGGCGACGGTCGGTTATTATGTGTATTTCCTCGGTATGGATGCGGTGATCTTTGCGCTGCTGTATTTTACCATGCAGTATTGCGGTATCACCTGGAAAAACAAACTGCTGCAGATCGGTGTCTATCTGCTGCTGATCGCTGATGTGGTGCAGTATGCACTAAACCCATTCTTCGGTCAGGCCTTTTCGACAGAAGAGATCCTGGTCGATGATGAGATCTATTTTAAACTCGTGGCCTATAACGGACAGGCCTTTCACAGGATGCTGGACTACGGCATCTTTCTGTTTATCTTGATGGTATTTTTCATCAAGACCATGCACTCTCCCAAGATCTATTCCGAACGGTTTTCCGTGATCTTTATCTCCATGTCTGCAGTCGGTCTCTGGGAGACTTTCTATATTGCTTCGGGTACACCGGTTGACCGGTCCATGATCGGCTTCGGTGCCTTCGGGATTCTGGCTTTTTATTTTTCCCTTCACTACAGGCCCATGCGGCTTTTGGACAGCATGCTGGCAAACCTGGCAGCGGATATGCAGGAGAGCCTGTTCTTTTTTGATGTGACCGGGCAGTGCATCTGGGCAAATGATTCCGGGATCAAACTGGCGGATATTAAAGATGAGAATTTTGCCATGGCCGCAGCCTATCTGGAAGAAACTTTCGGTGCGATCGATCTGCACGGCAGTGAATGGTCGCGGAAAAAGGAGATCAAAGACGGCGAGGACCAGACACGGTATTTCGTGCTGGAAAAGCATGCCGTGATCGATGACCACCAGCGGACGGTGGGCTGCTTTATCAGTGCGGAGGATTATACAAAGCAGGAGCTGGAACTGCAGAGGGAACGCTACAATGCAACCCATGACCAGTTGACAGGCCTGTATAACAGGGAATATCTCTATGAGCAGACAAAAAAACTCATGGATACCCATCCCGATACGGAATATCTGATCATTTATTCCGACATCAGCGAGTTTAAGATGATCAATGAAGTCTACGGCATGGCCTTCGGGGACCGGGTGCTTTGCAGTATTGCCGACCGGATCGGCAAAGGGCTGTCACAGCATGGCGTGGCAGGCAGGCTGGTGGGCGATACCTTCGGCGTCTGCATGCCGGCAGTGGAGTTTGATACAGGTTACATGGAACAGATCCTTTCGGATTTTGAAGTGGAAGACGGAGAAAACACGCATAGCATTTTGATCCATATCGGCGTGTACCGGGCGGTGGAAACGGGGATCGATGTATCCGTGATGTTTGACCGCGCCAGGATTGCTTTTTCCACGGTCAAGGAAGAGTATCAGGTGCATATTGCCTGGTATAATGACGAAATGCGCAAAAAAGCCCTCTTCAGCCAGCAGATCTCGGCTGAACTGACAAGGGCCCTTCGGGAAGGACAGATCCTGCCGTATTTCCAGGCCATTGTGGATGGCACTGGAAAGATCGTGGGAGCAGAGGCGCTTGTGCGCTGGATCCACCCGGAAAAAGGACTTTTATCCCCGAGCCTCTTTCTTCCCGTTCTTGAGAAAAACGGCATGATCGCACAGGTGGATCTGCATATGTGGCGCTGTGCCTGCGAAACCCTGGCAAAGTGGAAAACAGAGGGCAGGGGGCAGTTTATTTCCGTCAATATCTCACCCAGGGATTTTTACTTCATGGATGTGGTTGATGAGATCAAAAACCTGGTAGAAGAATACCGGGTGGAACCGAAGAAACTCAGGATCGAGATCACGGAATCCGTTATGATGTCCGATGCAGCCCGCAGGATCGATGTTTTGGAGCAGTTCAGGCAGGCGGGATTTATCGTGGAAATGGATGATTTCGGCAGCGGTTATTCTTCCTTCAATATGCTCAAGGACATGCCCATCGATGTATTGAAGATCGATATGATGTTCCTGCAAAATGCCAAAGATGATGAGAGAACCTCCATCATTTTGCAGCACATCATTAAAATGTCCCAGGAACTGGGCATTACGGCGCTGACCGAGGGCGTGGAATTGGAAGAACAGTACAGGATGCTGGCTGACATGGGGTGCAAACTGTTCCAGGGATATCATTTTGCAAAGCCCATGCCCTTAGAGGATTTTGAAAAACTCTGATCCGTGCAACCAAATCGGGACCAGGGGTGTATTTGTAGTAGGAACAGATGACACAGGGCAGACATTTTTGTCTGTAGTAAAAACCGGATTCAATAAAAGAATGAGAAATTTCGGGAGATCAATATGAAAGAAGTTGAGAATATCAATGAAGAGCAGATCCTGATCGATCCGGCGACGGATGTATCCGTTACCATTCCGACAGAAAACATTGCAGATGATTTGGGGATCGGATTCGGTATTTTTGAAAAAGCAAAAGTGAACCTGCTGACCAGATTTCAGCCCCGTAATTTTGCGGCTGCCAGCCAAAATACATTTGAGTTTTATGGCGAGAACTATGAAGAGTTCTATATATGGCTGATCGCGGAAAAGGGCATGTCGGTGGATGAGGCCTATCATATCACGAATGATCATGAGAAATTGACGGATGCTGTCGAAGAGTTTAATGACTTTATCAGAGAAACTGCGGTTCAGGAACTCGACAGCGACGGAAACACGGTAGCAGCAAGTCCGGAAAAACTCATGATCTGGCCGAATCTTTATAAGGCAACGGTGGATAAACTTGCCGAATATACGATGCCGAATATCGATTATTCCGATCCGAAGCAGATGGAAGACTATGCAGGGCAGTCACTGCTGATCGGTAATATTCTGCAGACATGTTATACCGGCATGGAGCAAACAGTTGTTCTGGGAATCCCTCATGGCGGAGCGGAAGTATATGCAGAAGATTCGAGAAGGTTTCTTGAAAAGTCCGTTTCGCAGGAAGAACTGAAAAACTGCGAAGAACTGGCGAACAATGCTTTTGCGGTGACGGCCCATTTGCAGGCCGGATATGAAAATCTGGTCCTGACGGAAAACAGGCAGGAAAAAACGCTGACGATCCATAATCTTGATGATGTCGCCCAGGTACGTTATGCCATCAATGGCATGGATTCAAACAGGATCAATGGCAAAACTATTTCAGACGCCGCTGAGCGTCTCGAAAACAATATGCATATATTCGGGTCCGTTAAGATAGAAACATCGCAGCAGCAGGTCGGCGACCAGATGCTGCCCGTTTGCAAGGTGACGGAAGGGATGGGTACTGCGGCCATCAAGCAGGAGGGGATCCTGAAAGATCCGGAAAAGACGTTTGCGTTTTTGAAAAAAGGAAAAGCATCCGATCTGAGTAAGGAACTCGATGCGTTTATCAATGCAGAAGATCCGCCGGTCATGGATGCGCTTGCCAAATGCGAAGAGGAACTCACACAGGAAGCGCGGGAAAACGCAGAAAAAAAAGCGCAGGATGAACTGGAAAATGAGGCGGATCAGAAAGAACAGGATGATCCGGTTAATGAGCAGCAGGCCGCAGCGCCCGATGGTCCGAAGGAGGATCAGGCTGTCGGTATGGTGATTCCGGAGGAGCAGAAAGAAGAGCAGAAAGAAGAGATTAAAGAAGAGCAAAAGGAACAGCAGAAAGAAGAAATTAAAGAAGAAATTAAAGAAGAGCAGATCGCACCGCAGCAGCAAAAAGAAAACAGGGAGATCGTAAATGAGCAGCCCGGGATACAGCAGCCGGAGAAACAGGCCGATGAGGTGATGCGGGAGAAATGGAAGCAGATCTCAAAGGTGAACAATAAGATCGCCCTTTTGCAGGAGATCGGTGATATGCACCGGAAACTTGTAGCGGACAGAGAGGCGCTGATAAGCACGCAGAAGGATAAAAATGCCAATTTTGATCAGCCGGGAAAAAAGGCTACAAAGGAAGAGGGTTCTGAATACTACAGGAATATGACAAGGGCGCTGAACAAGGTGATCGCCCTGACAGATCTTAGTGGCGGACAGGAAAAGACAGGCGATTTCAGGCAGCTGCAACAGGCTCTGAGAGAATACAAGACGGCAGCCGCCCAGTACGAAAAGACCAGAAACGTCTTTTACAAGGCGGTTTTCGGGAACGGGAAAAAGCGTCTCGAGACTTCGCAGAAGGCCATGGACAAGACGGAGCGTTTCCTAGAGACCATGGAGGTGTATGAAAAACGAGGCACACTCGGACCGGAGTTTACGGGAAGCGCCGAGGAAAGAAAGAGCCTGACTGAGATCAGCGCGCAGACCGAGAAGGAAGCAAAAGAAGTGAATGTCAGCTTTGGCAATCTTCACGCAAATGCGCAGGCTCGGCAGATCAAAGATGAGCATGCCAAAGTGGCTGATCAGCGCACGCAAATGCGCAGGCTTGTTCGAAAGGCGGCGAATAACGCAGGCGCGGCCGCAACATGGGATGATGGCATCCTCTCGGGTGATTCACTGCCGAAAAACTGGGATCGGGCCGCGGACTTTTTGAAATGGTCTTACAATACATCAATCGATGGAATTCTCACCTCCGACAAAGGGGAGCGTATGCTTGCCGGCATGCAGAAGGAAAAGTTTAATAAGAATTATGAAAAGGAAATAAAGCGTATTGCAAAGGACAGGCAATTCAGGGAAAAAGTGATTTCTTTGCAGAACCCGAAAGAAGGATTTGAGGCCTATGAAAAAGTTTACATGGAAAAGCTCAGACTGAAGGATAAGGCGATCAAATTAAAAACAAAGTTCAAAAAGCAGCTTGAAGACATGAGCATGGGGGATGCCGTACCCTTTATGGGACTCGAAGGCCGGGTGACAAATGCCATTTTCGAAGAGGATACAAAGAACGATCTGGATATAGATATCAGAAACGAAAAGGTATTCAGCCATGATCAGGTTCCGGACCAACAGGCTCTTGATGCGGGTTATGAAAAGCTGGGAGAGATCGTAACCCTGCAGATTTTATCAGGCGAGCATTCAGTGAAGATGCGAAAAGCCATTGTCAAAAACGGCGAAGGAGACTATAAGAATTTGCAGGATGCGGTGACAGATCATCTGAAAAAATCAGGCGAGTTGGAGGGAAAATCTTACGCCGAACTCAACGAACAGTTAGGACCGAAACTCTCTGACGGCAGCCTTTCAGACAAGGTGTTCAGAGGCCTGGGAAAGGAATTAAAGAGAAACAAAGAACTGAAAATAGGCCAGCCGGAGCAGAGAAAGAATCTGCAAAATGAGCAGAATAAAAAAATGGGGAAAAAGTGATCTGGAAGTAAACCGGAAAAAACACAGATTTAACAGCCGTGGATGCCGCAGAGGCGTTCATGGCTGCTTGTGGCGTAAAAACATCAGTTACAATCAATAATGGAATTCACCGTCAAATAGTGCCCTCCCCCATTGGGGGAGGGTGGCACCGAAGGTGCCGGGTGAGGGGGAGGAGAAGTTATGAAAAGAAAAATAACATTGAGAATTCTGGCAGCAACGCTGGCAAGTGTTCTGACAATGGGGAGCGTGATCGAGCCCCTTGCTGCATATACGCCCGAAAAAACGCCGGCAGCAGAAGAGGTTTCAGAGAACTTTTCAGCCGGCGAAACAGCGCAGGAAGAGATCAGCGCACAAACCGCGCCCATGGGCGATCCGACGGAAACGCCCCTTGCCTATTGGGATTATGAGCTTAGGGAATTGGATGATACTATAATTCCCACAGAGCCGGTGACGAATACTTACTGTGTGCTGAAAAAATATAAAGGTCCCGAAGAAGGACCGGCGCCTGCGTCGATCACGATTCCGGACACATTTAGGATCGGCAACGTAGACTATCCGACGATCCTTGAAGGGCTTGGCGGCGTGGAAAGAAAAGACGGAAAGGCTGACGGAACCTCTCCCGTTGATGCCCTGACATCGATTTCTGTTGAAGGCATTCCGCTTGGAGGTCCCGGAATTTTCAGCTATTGTTATAATGTCGAAACGATCGATATCGCTCAGACCCAGCCCCATAAAAGCGTAACGGATCTTTCCGGCATGTTCAAAGACTGCAGAAATTTAAAGGACCTTAAGTTCTGCGTGGAATGTTCGATGACGAATATCAAGAATCTTTCCGAAATGTTTATGAACTGTTCGTCTTTAGAAATCTTAAAACTTCAGATGGCAGGTGAGGCAGTCAGTGCCACGGATCTTCGCCGTATGTTTGCGGGATGTGAGAATCTGCGAAGGATCTATGCCTCCGGCACCGGCGGACATGGGGATGAATATATCGAAATCTATAAAAATGCCACGGAGAAGATTAACGGAGAAGATCCCGGCGCCCAGATGTTTTTGGGCTGCAGCAGCTTAGCCGGTGAATATGGAACAAAGTGCGACGGAAAAGGCAGGGAAGGAATTGCCTATGCAGTGGTGGATTCGATAGATGCTCCGGGACTGTTTTCTTCCCTGTATGACAATATCATTGTTACGGATGCAAGTTATTTTCATACGTCACTAAATGAAGAAGATCATACCGTAACATTAGACGCTTTTTATCCCGGAAAATTCTCGGATCTGGCCAGCGAGACGTATTTTTTTTATATTCCTTCCGTTATGGAGGTGGAAGGCGAGGAGTACCGCGTTATTTTAAAGCGGATCATGGACCCGGACGAAGCGGATTCGAAAGAGCTTGTAAAACCCAAGGTCAGGGGAGTGATCTTAGGGAAAGGCTTGAAGATCGCAGAGGATGCCACGGGCTTGTTTATGGGTTGTACCACTCTTGAAGATGTGGATCTGTCCTATGCTGATTTTTCGCAGACACAGATTATGGAAAGTCTCTTTGAAGAGTGCACTGCACTTCGGTCCATAGACTTTGAAGGCGTGGATACTTCTTCTGCTGTGAATATGAAGAGAATGTTCTACGGATGTACCAATCTGTACCATATCGATCACATGAATTTTGATACACGCAGCGTAGAGTATATGAATGGTATGTTCGGCTTTTGTAATTATCTGTATTCCATAGATCTTTCTTCTTTTGAAACGCCGATTTTAAAAGAAGTGACGGCTATGTTTTATGCCTGCGGGAATCTGACTACGGTCTATGCAAGGGATGGATTTGCTTATCACGGAGAACCGGATGATGACCTGGTGATTTTTACGGAGGATGGTCCTTTGACCGGGGGGGAAGGGTCGGTCCGTAAAGAAGGTGGATTGAAGGATTATCAGCTTTTTGGCATAGACAGAAAAAAATCCGATGGGAAGCCGGGTTTGTTTACCAAAAAACTTCTGATCGGAGATTATTCCTATCCCTTTATCAATTCCTATTCCGGCATGCAGTACAGCCAGGGGTATCATATTCCCGCTGCGCGTTTTAAGTCTGTGTTCGGAGACAAAGGCGATTTCATGCATTATTTCTATGATGAAGAGTGGAACGGAAGCTGCTATGGCCTTTCTGCCAGCAGCGGCATGTTTTATAATGATAAAAACGGCTTCAATATTTCGGATTATGACAAAACGGCAAAGGATCCGGCTTCCGCACACCTGGCCGGAGCAGGGGATCCGGATGAGAGCGGCGATGCCCTGAAAAAGTTTATTGAAGAAATGCATCTTTCCCAGTATGATGTCAGGGTGCAGCTGGCCTTTCTGTTGAATTCGGATGTACAGACGGCCTTTGATACCGTCATGCATGAGAAAAATCCTGTTATTTTAGGACTATTCGGACCGGAAGGCGGCCATGCGGTCCTTGCTTATGAAGCGGGATTTGAAGGGGATTATGCCTATATCAAGGTCTATGACAGTAACTGGCCCGGCGAGGAAAGAAAGGTCTTGCTGCATAACGTGGGTGACGGTGAGGTGTCAGACTGGTATTATGACCTGGGCTCGGAAGAGATTCAGGGACCACACTGGGGCACTATGGGAGATGTTTCCGAAGAAGATATGCAGGAGTGCGAACTGGCCTTTATCCCTTACGACCTGTATTCAGCAGTTTATATGGATAAGGGGCTTTATCAGGATGCGGACTGGATCATTCCCGACGAGGATGAAACCGTATGGACCGCAGAAGATGAGGAGGCCTATTTTAACTGGGTATGGACGGTGATGGATCAGGAATTGTATGAAAAGGATCCGTGGACCGAAGAGGAAGAAGCGCTGTATCAGAGCCTTGGCGGTGATGATGGCGGTGCTGTCTCCGAAGAGGAATTGAAAGAAGATCCATGGACGGAGCAGGAAGAAGCATGGTATCAGGAATATGGCTGCGCCACGGACGATTCCTATACCTGGAACGCTGAAGACGAAACGCTGTTGCAAACCTACGGAGTGGCAAAAGCGGATGACAAGAGTTATGAGTGGACCGATACCGACGAAAAACTCTATCAGGACTTTGACGTTGCCAGTAAAGACGATACCGGCTATGAATGGACGGCAGAGGATGAAAAACTGTACGAGGACTTCGGCTGCGCAGAAAAAGGTGATACAACCTACGACTGGACAGACCAGGATGAGACCTGGTATCAGACTTACGGCACTGCCGCAAAGGATGATAACAGTCAATCGGAATGGAGTGATGCGGATGAAAAACTGCTTGGCACATATGGATCTGCCGCTGTGGACGATACCGCCTATGACTGGACAGCAGAGGATGAAAAACTGTTTCAGTCATTTGGCGCTGCGGGAATCTACGATGATGAGATGGAATGGTCGGATGCGGATGAGCAGCTGTTTCAAACATATGGATGCGCCGCAAAAGATGATGATTCCTATGCCTGGACCGATGCCGATGAGGCGATGTATCGGGCGGTCGGCGTAGGCGACGGCAGTAATCCGTATACCTGGAACGAAGAAGATGAGACGGAATACGCCACGATCATAGCGAAGGATCCGGCAGATCTTCAGTCGGGAGAGGTCGGCCTGATGCAGGCCCGTATGCGATTCTTTATGAAGTATCGTATGAAGCGCTATATGAATTATCGTGCGAAGTCCCTGATGAGTTATCGTATGCGTTTCCGTATGCGCTTCCGTATGCGTTTCCGTATGCGTTTCCGTATGCGCTTCCGCATGCGCTTCCGTATGCGCTTCCGTATGCGCTTCCGCATGAGGTTCCGTATGCGCTTCCGTATGCGCTTCCGCATGAGGTTCCGTATGCGCTTCCGCATGAGATTCCGTATGCGTTTCCGCATGAGATTCCGTATGCGCTTCCGTATGCGTTTCCGTATGAGATTCCGTATGAGAACTATGCTGGTAAATCAGGATAACTATACGGTAACCACGTCAGCAGATGACGGTACCGTAAAACCTCTTGCAACGGTAACAGGGGATGAGGTGAATGCAGCCGAAGGCAGGGAAGAAGAGGTTTTTGCTGCGAAAAGCACGAACTACACCTTCGGACAGAAAAAAACGGATAAGACAAATGACGGCAGATCCGTGATCATTGTGCCTGCAGACAGCCTGCAGACGATCAAAAAGAGTGGCCGGTCCGGATCGGGTACCCTTGCGGTGGCCACACTGGATAATGACAGGCTTTTAGTGATGATGTCCAACGGCGATTCCGTCAGCGGCAAACTGAATGTAGAGGATAAGGAAACCGCAAAGGTTGTTTTGGAAGAAGACGGAGATGTACATTTCCTCGGCCACGGCGGTGATAAGATCACTCTTATAAAGAAAGAATCCGGCAAAAAAGACAAGGTGTTTGAAGGCGTGCTTCCCGGACAGAAGGAAGACAGTGTGGAGGCAACGCTGGTGGTTCGCGGCGATCAGATGAATATCGAACAGGTGCTTGAAAGCAAGGCAGACGGGTTCAAAGTTGAGAAGCATCTTCATAAACTGGTGAAGAAAGAGGCCGTAGCCGCAACCTGCGTACAAACAGGACAAAAGGAGCATTATGTATGCGCAACCTGCGGAAAACTGTTCGCAGACGCAGGCGGCAGCAAGGCGGTCACAACCGCAGATATTCAGATCCCGAAGGATCCAAACCATCACACAGGTAAGACAAAGATCACAGGAGCCGCGCAGGCAACTGCCACCAAAGACGGTTATACCGGCGATGAGGTCTGCGAAGGATGCGGAGCCGTGCTGAAAAAAGGGCAGGTGATCCCCATGACCGGGAAAAAGCCGGCAGCTAAGGGCAAGACCATCAAGGATAAGAAGACCGGCTATTCCTATAAGGTAACAAGCGCCAGTGTGAAAAGTCCGAAGGTGTCGCTGAAATCCGTTCCGAAGAAAACAAAGACGCTCAAGATCCCGGCCAGTGTTACCATCGGCGGTGTGAAATATGAGGTGACGGGAATTGTGGCTAAGGCCTGCAAAAACAGAACGAAACTTAAGAGCGTGGTGATCCCCAAAACCATAAAATCCATCGGGTCCCAGGCATTCTACGGCTGCGGGAAACTAAAGACCATCACCTGCAAAAGCAAGAAGCTGACAAAGAAAAAGGTTGGCGCAAAGGCTTTTACGGGTATCGCCGCAAAGGCAGTTTTCAAAGCTCCTTCGGGGAAGAAGATCACCTATAAAGCTTTTCTGTTCAAGAAGGGCTTCCCGAAGACGGGAAAAATCAAATAAAAATTTTTCATTGACGAACGCCTGCCACTGTGTTATAGTGGTTAGGCGTGAGACGAGAGAGTCTCTTTTTTTGGTGTTATAATGAGCCGGGCATAGACAGGCGAAATGTCGCTTCCCGTGCTCGCAAGAGGAAGCGACATTTTGACTGGCTATATGTGGCGATAAGCCACATCGAAAATCGCGAAGCGATTTGAGATGGCCCGGCTCAGTTATCGAAATATTTAGATACATATATATACGTATTAAAGAACGGAGGAAACACAGCATGCGTACCAAAATCACATTAGCCTGCACAGAGTGCAAGAACAGAAACTACAATCTGACCAAGGATAAGAAGACGCATCCTGACAGAATGGAGACCAAGAAGTATTGCCGTTTCTGCAAGAGACATACGCTTCACAAAGAAACGAAATAAGCAAACAAGAGCCTTAAAAGGAGTTTGATCATGGCTGAGAAAGAAGAAAAGGTCGGTTTTGCAGCCGGTCTGAAAGCGGAATTTAGCAAGATCATCTGGCCCGCAAAGGAATCCCTGGCAAAACAGGCAGTGGTTGTTACGCTGATCTCTGTTGTGCTTGGTGCGATCATTGCCGTGCTGGATATGGTGATGCAGTATGCCATCAACCTGATCATCGGGCTGTAGGCGTATTTGGCGTCTTTTGATCTGTTGTATGATTTGACATAAGGAGTCGGAATATGGCTGAGACAATGACGAATGTCATGGAAGAGGCTGCAGCTGTGGCAGAGGCACAGATGGCAGATCAGGCCTCTGCACAGGAAGAAGTGCAGGCTGCTGAGCAGAAAGACCAGAGTTCTGAAGCAAAGTGGTATGTTGTGCATACCTATTCAGGCTATGAGAATAAAGTAAAAGCCAATATTGAAAAGACGATTGAAAACCGGAACCTCGGCGAGCGTATTCTGGAGGTGCGTGTTCCTATGCAGGATGTAGTGGAACTGAAAGACGGCGCCCGCAGAACCGTATCGAAAAAGATGTTTCCGGGTTATGTCCTGATCAATATGGTCATGGATGATGATACCTGGTATGTTGTCCGTAATACCCGCGGCGTAACAGGTTTTGTAGGACCGGGATCCAAGCCGGTACCGCTGACAGAAGCTGAGATGAAACCGCTCGGCATCCATGTGGAGAATGTCAGTGTAGACTTCGGCGAAGGCGATACCATCGCTGTTGTGGCAGGTGTCTGGAAGGATACCATCGGCGTTGTACAGAGGATGGACTTCGGCAAACAGTGCGCTACCATCAACGTGGAAATGTTCGGCCGCGAAACACCCGTGGAGATCAGTTTTGCAGAGATTACACGGATGCGGTGATTATTGGCTTCCCCTTGGGGGGAAGCTGTCAGCGTCAGCTGACTGATGAGGGGCGTTTGATCGCCGATATGTATGGACTTACGAGGGCTTGCCCTCTTTAGTCGTGGGAGGATGATACACATCCGCCACTACCACAATATTTAGGAGGTGCCAAAATGGCAAAGAAAGTAGAAGGTTACATCAAGTTACAGATCCCTGCCGGCAAGGCAACGCCGGCTCCTCCGGTTGGTCCCGCTTTGGGTCAGCACGGTGTGAACATCGTTGAATTCACCAAGCAGTTCAACGCAAGAACAGCCGATCAGGGTGATATGATCATCCCGGTTGTGATCACTGTCTATGCAGACAGGAGTTTTTCCTTTGTGACAAAGACTCCCC
>JAEEKC010000110.1 GCA_016282215.1 Lachnospiraceae bacterium | reverse complement strand
CCGAAAGCTTGGAGGGATCCGCTCCCTCATCCACCCAGAGCCGGTATCCGGACTCGTCATCTACCGACCAGCCATCTCCTTTTGCTTCCTCAGCCGCAAGCTCCTCGGCTGTAGCCGGCTCGATCCCGGCGCTGACCAGTTTCTGATAAATATCCTCATCTTCACCGGACCAGGCCTGCGTGCCACCGAAATCAAAGTTGTCATATTCGTTTTCCGTCGCAATATCTGCATAATCGCCGCTCTTCGACTGATATGCCTTTTCTTCTGTCTCAGTCCAGGGATACTTTTCATAAATATCTTCAAGCGCCTGATCCCAGATCCAGTCCTCATAAGCCGCCTGGTCCTCAGCAGTCCACTCATCCGACTCGTCCCCGATCACATCGGCCAGCTGATAGAGGCCTTTGTCTTCGTACACGCTCGTATACAGATCATAGGGAATATAAGAAACAAAGCAGGCCTCATCATCCTCAAGCACTTTATTACGATCAGTGCCCCAGACAAGACTGCCTATCTCCGGGATCTCCGGTTTGCCCAGATCATAGCTCCACTCGATGGTAGTCTTACCGCCTTCTTCTTGTTTCAGAACAGAGATGCTGCGGTCTTCCAGCGGCCAGTTGCTGTCATAGATATGGATCGCATAATAGCCGTCTCCCAGGAATTCCGTGCTGTAAGCCAAAACCGCATGTCCGCCTTCCGGTCCGAACAGTCCCATGATCAGCGGTTTTTTCTCAGTCACCAGATAGTTCATGGCATCCAGGATATCCGTGTTCATAAAATAGCAAAGCTGAATGCGGGCATCAAACTGGCTGATCTGCAGTGTCTCGATCAGTTTTTTCAGCTGGTCCTCCTTCGGCGCGCCGGCCTCACTGATGCCGGCATCTGCCAGCGCGAAAGCCTTGACATCCTTGCAATAATCGTCCAGGTTCAGTTTCTTTGTGAAAAACAGCGAGCTCGTGGTTGACAGCCCGTAGCAGCTTCCGTTCCACTCATCGTTATAGAGCTGCTCCATATAGGGACCCATCCTCTTCCCATAGAACTCGCTGAAGCGTTCTGCGGGGATCTGATACCCTTCCGTGTATTCAAAACCATCAAAATTATTGATAAAAGAATAGGACAGCGGATACTCGGCATGTGTTTCAACTTCGCCTGCAGTAAAGTATCCTGGTGCAACAGAGTCAGGTCCAAGGTCTACCCTTGCAAATTCGCCATCCGTATGGAATACGCTGTACCCGGTTCCCCTGTGGCCTCTGAGACTTGTGCAGCCTGCGAACATATCCTTGGTGTCCATCATGTCCGAGGCTTTGAATGACGCATCCACTACGATCTTCTCAAGATTCCTGCAGCCTGAAAACATTTCCTTCATGGATGTGATCTTTTCCGTATCGATCTCAAAAAGACCCAGCTCCATCAGGGACCTGCAGCCGGCAAACATCCCTTCCATGCTGGTCACGTCAGATAAACATGCACCGGAAAGTCCGTATATATATTGCATGCTTTCACACCCTTCAAACACCCTCGTTGCATTCGCCGCGATCTTTACGTCATCATCGATCGTGATCTCAGTCAGATCCTTCGCCGTTGAGGATGCACCCATGATAAGATGCGGTCCCGTCATGGAAAACAGCTTCACCGCACATACATACGGATTGCCCCCGGATGTGATGGTCATCGTTGCCGGGATCTCGATACTTGTCTTTGTCCCGATATAACGCTCCAAGGTTACTTCCCTCTTCTCGATATTTTCCGTATACAGCCAGTCAGCGGCATCCGTTGTTATATCTGCATTTTCTGCGGTCAGTGCCTCTTCATCCGTGACGGTAGCTCCGGCCAAGACCGGCTCATCAAAATACGTCTCAGGGAATACTGAAAGGATCAGCGCAAACGCCAGAAGCATTGCCGTGCATCTTTTCATGATCTTTTTCATAATCGCTCCCCTTATTTATAAATCGATACGATTCCAATATGTGACCCCATACATAGCTAATTTACCATTTTTCACGATAAACTGTCAATCAGAACTGCTGACTCTGACGTTACAATTCGCAGTTGCCAAACCTATCATGTTCTGATAGAATAATGCAGATTGTTCGCAACCGGATAAAATCCGGCCTGTAAAGGCAGAGCCGGTAACCGAATGATAAATAGTACAGTATCCGGTGTGAATATTGTAACCGGTAACCGAATGATTAATTAGAAAGTGTAAAGTCCGGTATGTGAATACAAAGCCGGTAAATGTGTAATGAATCAGGAGAACAACATGAAAGATAAAAAGATCGGCATCCTCTTCGACTTAGACGGTACTCTCTGGGACAGCTCCGAAGCCGTGATCGAATCCTGGAATGAAGTCATCGAGCAGCAGCCTGATTTTCATAAAAAAGGCACCATCGAAGATATGATGCATCTGATGGGAAAAACCATGACCGAGATCGCTTATGAGTTTTTTGATACCGTTTCGAAAGAACGGGCCATGGAACTGATGACACTCTGCACCGATCACGAAAACGAATATTTAAGGCAGCACGGCGGCGTGCTGATGCCGGCCCTGGAAGATACCCTGAAGATCCTTTCCGAAAAATACTTCCTTGCCATCGTCAGCAACTGCCAGCAGGGCTATATCGAAGCCTTCCTCGAATACCACGGCCTGGAACAATACTTTGACGACCACGAAGATTTCGGTACGACCCTGAAACCAAAAGCTGACAACATCGCTCTGGTCATGCAGCGAAACAACCTGGAAAAAACTTTCTACCTCGGTGATGTACAGGGCGACTGCGACAGCGCCATTGCGGCAGGTGCCACCTTTATCCATGCCGCCTACGGCTATGGCGAGATCCCATCTGCCGAATACCGTATCAATGCCTTTGAAGAATTGCCCAAATTAATGGAGCGGCTTGCATAGCCGCTCCACTTTTTCTGCCTTTTCTAGTCTTTTTCCATTGTCTATCAGCTTCGATTTGTATTGACAATCGTTTTCCAGCCGACTCTCAGTCGTTTTTTCATTGATTTTCGATCATTTATCAACAAGCGTTCCATCGTGCCCGATCTGCATTCCGGTATTCAGAAGTTGTTTCAACAACAGTTCCCAAATTCCTTTCTTTCCGGAATTCAGCCAGGACTTATGATTCACCGTCATCCTTCGCATCTGCCTCATCGACGCTTTCCGGTTCAGCTTCCTTCGGCAGTGTCAATCTCACAAACCGGATCCTGTT
>JAEEKC010000109.1 GCA_016282215.1 Lachnospiraceae bacterium | reverse complement strand
CCGGCATGCCGCCGGGAAGGATGATCATTTCGATGCTGTCAAAATCCAGCTCCGCGATCACTTGATCTGCTTCGATGGGAACGTTGTGGGAACTGACCACGCGCTTTGTACCCATGACGCTGACCGTGGGAAGCTCGATCCCTGCACGTCTGCACAGGTCCACAACGGTCAGTGCTTCGATGGTTTCAAATCCGTCTGCTAAGAATATGGCTGCTTTACTCATGGTGTTACCTCCTTTTCGAAATTCTATATGCCCCTTTATTTTAATTATATCAAATTCATTTTTATGGTTTCAGAATACAAGTTCCTTCAGCTGCATCTTCTTCTCTCCGTGGTAGGTCAGGAAGATGGCCTGCTTTCCTTCGGGGATGGGTGCATCTGCTGCAAAGGTTTGCCAGTTTGAATCGGCACCATCTACATCGATCCGGGCGATCACTTCGCCGCCGAGGACTGTCCGCAGTTCGAAGTAATTTCCGTCCGCTGCCGTTCCTGCGCTCTGCGCCGCCGCAGCGTCCGCGCCTGCTGCGCCGCTGCCCTGGGACAGTTTTTCTTCAGAGTAACCGGCCATCTCTAACTGGACTCTTTCATCCACACGGACAGGTCCGTCATAGATCACTTTTGTTTCATCATTTTCTTCTCTGGCCACCAGGCTGAGTGTCTTTCCCGGTGCCAGATCAAAATACTTATAGCCGATCAGGGTGCCGTCACCGATCTCTGCAATAAATCTGTCATCCCCTTTGTTATTGACGTTAGGGAAGGAGATCGTATACATGCTGTTGCAGCCGTGGGGCATATGGCCGTTGGTCAGGTTGCAGCAGATCACTGCCGGGTATGTGCCCTCTCCCTTCAGCGGACCGTCATTCATGCCGCAGCTGGTCAGTTCCACCTGCTTGATGCTGCCGTCTGCTTCAATGGTGATCTTTTCCGCACAGGCCTGTCTGCTGTAATCGGACTTATGTGTCAGCCTGTGGAAGAAGACATACCACTGATCTCCCACCAGTTCGATGCTGCCGTGTGTGGTTCCGGTCATGTTCATCTTGTCCTTGCCGGATCGGCCCTGATAACCAATATCGCCGTTGGAGATGATGGTGCCGCCGAAAACGAAATCCCTGTCCGGATAGTCACTGGTGGCATAGCACAGTTCATGATTCTGCCAGGACGAATATACAAAATAGTATTTTCCGTTCACTTTTCTCATGGAGGAAGCTTCAAAAAACGGATGCTCTTCAAAATCCGTTCCCTTGGTCTCATAAGGAATGATGTGCCTGGGCGCTTCCTTTACCGTCAGCATGTCATCATCAAGAACGCACATGATGGGACCGTTTACGCTGTCCGGATAGGAAAGGAGCTCCTCTTTTGTCTTGCCGAACATATCCATCTCGTTTTTCAGAACTTCTTCGAGTTTTTCCGGATCACCGGAAAGCCTTGCCTCTTCTTCAAAAGGATACTGGGTGCCATAGTACAGGCGGATCACGCCGTCATCATTGAGCACCGCCGGATCAAAGCAGATATAACGCTTCATGGGCGTTCCGTCCGGATTTTTCACAAAGCCCAGATACTCATAAGGGCCCGCAGGACCATCCGCAACAGCCACACTGATATGCCAGGTATAGCCGCCGTAGCCGTATTCGCCGGAAAGACAATAGTACAGGTAGTACCTGCCGTCGTTTCCCTTTACCACATCCGGTGCATACATGTAGGGCAGTTTGTCATAATCCGGATCCTGCTCGGCTTTGTAGATCACGCCTTCATAGCGCCAGTCGGACAGATCATCCACCGGGGCTGAATATGTCACATAATCGTCCATGCAGAAGGTATAGCCGCCCTCCCTGTCATGGGAACCGTAGATATAAACCCTGCCGTCAAATACATGTGGTTCTCCGTCCGGCACATATTCACTGAGCGGCAGAAACGGATTGAATGCCTGTTTTTTCATTATCGTAACCTCCCAATTTATCATTTGTTTTCGGCTGCGTATTTTCATATCGCACTTTACACTATCAATTGATTATTAGTTTTAATACAACTAACTATCCAAGCCTATAACTTCCTTCATCTTCCCGGCCAGCGTCTCATACTGCTCTTTCAGCACAGGATGACCCTCTTTTACCGTCTCGCGGTCTTCCTGCTTTGCCGCCTCTTCAAGCGCCTTTGCCTTTTCAAAGATATCCATAGCGCCCACGGTCTTCGAAACACCCTTCAGGGCATGGACTTTGATCTGATAAGTCTTGATATCATCGGCTGCAAGGGCCTGCTCCATTTCACCGATCCTGCCCTCACACTCTTTCGCATAATCCGAGAGGACTTCTTCATAAAAGTTTTCATCACCGGCACAGTAACGAAGGCCGCCCACGGTGGAGATCCCGATCTGCTGCAGGCTTTCAAACATGGCTTTGCGGTCTTTTGCGCCGGCGGCTCCGGCATCTTTATTCGCTCCGGCTCCGGCATCTGCTGAAAACTCCATGATGCCATCATCCGGCGTAAATTCCATCACTCCATCGTCAGGCGCAAATTCCATCACACCGTCCGGTGAAGATACATTTTTGTTTTCGTTATTTACGGGCACAACAACTTGCTCATTATTGCTGTCGGCTGACGCCGATGCAGCAGCATCATTTCCGCCCGCTGCCTTTTCTTCCTTCTTCCGGTAAGATACCTTGCTCTT
>JAEEKC010000108.1 GCA_016282215.1 Lachnospiraceae bacterium | reverse complement strand
TTTTCTGTACTTGCTTCTATATGTTCGTTATGTCCTGACATATTCTCCATTCAAAGTACTTCCATGGAATTTATTATTTGTTTTTCGGCTTCGTATTTTTCATATCGGACTTTACACTACCTGATTTCATCATTACATTTAATCACTCACTCCGCCACTATGATACGGTTTCTTCCCTCATTCTTTGCACGGTACAGCGCCTGATCGGCCTTCTCGAAAAACATCTGATCCGTCATGCCATGCTCGTACTTCGCAATACCCGCGCTGAAAGTAACCTTTCGATTGATCCCCGGGAAAGACTGTTTCCCGAACTGTTCATGGATCTTTTTCAGAATAGCAACTGCTTCATTCATCTCCATATCCGAAAAGACAAGGGAAAACTCCTCGCCGCCGTATCTGGCCGCCAGTACTTTTTGACCGTCTTCATTGCCCGGCACTTCATCGGCAGCGGTCTGCATCATATTTGCAAGGGCCTTCAGTACCACATTCCCAGTCTCATGGCCGAAATCATCATTGAAACGCTTAAAGAAATCAATGTCAATCACACTGATCATCAGCTGCTTTCCTTCTTCATACTCATCGATCTTCGCATCCATGTATTCAAACAGACCGGTATGATTATAGATCTCCGTCAGACCGTCCACCTTGATCTCTTCCCGCAGCTTATCATTTTCAATGCTTCGTTTCATGATAAGCTGTTCTTTTTTATTCTCATATTCCACAATATTCTTCACAAGCAAATAAGACAGCGGTATCATGCAAAAGGCGACTAACACGTCATAGGGAAACTCCGATGGCAGGTTCCTGCCGGGCGTGATCAAAATGCATATCATATCAAACACATAAACAGGCATCAGCAGGTAAAAAAGCCTTCTTGTGATCTTGGTATTCCCGTATATGGATGAGACATAGATCGGAACGATAATGGTCGCGTATAATGCCGAGAATACATAATGCACGACGATCAGATTGGAAACAACGACCGTCAGCAGGACCAAGGGAAGCATGGCTCTTACAGAATGGGAGATCTTCCCCCTGTGGTTTAACCAGAGGCAGGTTGCGAATGCGGCAATATTGATCAAGGTCGGACGCAGGATATAAAGCGGGATATACTGCGGGATTGGCACAGAAATCGTACCCTTCGCATTCAGAATAAACATAAAGACGATCTCTATGCAAAGGGTGATCAAAATAATATAAAGATTGATACGGTAGATTCCGTTCTGCCATTCCCGCAGGATCTCATCATATGCCGCATCAGTCACTCTGGAGTTTTTATTGCGCCTCATATTTTCCTCTGATCATTTGCCGCTGATATATCATATATAGACTACTCCAAATTGACTGATTTGTCAAAGAATTAGGTTACTATTCGTTCAACAATAACTGCTTTCTTCCCGCAGAACACTGACGATTCTGCGGTCGCTTCTGTCATAATAATAAACATGATCGGCCAGCACTTCCTTCGGATCGAGCTCCATACTGTTCACCTCCCGGACCATGGTATTGAAACAGTAAGGCTGCTGCGATTCGGGAACCAGAATCACCTCATGGATACTGCTGGGAATGATATAAAGATTCTTGCCGATACTTCCGGCAAAGTCATCGAGCACCCCCGGATATGCCATGGTCGCCGCGCCGTTTTGCCTGATCGTGTTTGACATGACATACATCGGGATCTCCTGCTGTGCAAACTCAGGCATGAAACCCGCATCTCCCATCAGTCTTTGCAGTACATCATTCATATTGATGATATCCACGGGAAGGAGCCGCGGCGTATTCGCAAGCGCATCTTCTTTTAACTGTTCCGCCGTGATCTTCCAAATATCCAGATGGGTCTTATGGATCAGTATCGTCGCATGCTCATCTTTGATCCGGCCCGGAGGAAGGATGTAATAAAAGACCATGGCCAGATCCATATATTGTGTATAAGGTATCAGATTGAGCAATTCCGAATTTTTCTCAGCATTGATGAGCTTATATGCGATCCTCGTTTTTACTTTCTCATAATCCAAAAACTCATTCACTTCAAAGTCTGCTTTCGGAACCGACACTTTCAAAACATGAAGGATCTGCTTTGCTATATCCGTTATCGTCCTTCCGTTTTCATAGGCTTCCAGATATGGCGACAGATAGATATTCGGCGAAATATTACTTCCTTTCGCCGTAAAACTGATGCCATCTTCGATCACATTATTATTCTTTCTGACATGCGTAAACACCATTGACATACCTTCCGGGAGCTGCGGGGCGAGCTCCTTTTCGAGCAGATCATAAAACTGTGACATTTCCATATTCTACCTCCGTAATTATTCGTAATTCTTTGTAACAAAAAGACAACAGGCTGGCTGTTGTCTTTTGGGTAAGTCATGAAAATGTCTGTAATATGCTTATACTCTGGAAAGGTATTCGCCGGATCTGGTATCGATCTTGATCACATCGCCCTGGTTTACGAAAAGGGGAACCTGAACGGTTGCGCCTGTCTCTACGGTAGCGGGCTTGGTTGCGCCGGTAGCCGTATCGCCCTTGAAGCCTGGTTCTGTTTCCGTGATCTCGAGTTCCACGAAGAGAGGAGGTTCAACTGCGAAAATGCTTCCGTTATGGGACAGCATCTTGACCATCTCATTCTCTTTTACAAAAGTCATGGAATCACCGACAGAATCTTTGTTAAGTGCGATCTGCTCATAGGATTCGGTATCCATGAAGTTATAAAGATCGCCGTCAGAGTACAGATACTGCATCTCTTTTCTATCGATCCGTGCCTGGGGACATTTCTCTGTGGGGCGGAAAGTCTTTTCAACTACACCACCACTCTTGATGTTCTTAAGTTTGGTACGAACAAAGGCTGCGCCCTTCCCCGGTTTTACGTGCTGGAATTCAATGATCTGGAAAACGTTGCCTTCCAATTCGATCGTTACTCCGTTTCTGAAATCACCTGCGGATATCATACTTACATTCCTCCTAATATTTTCAACGAAAATGATACGACAAATAGTATAAACGCTTTTATCCGTTTTTTCAACAGTTTTTTTTATTTCGTGATCTTCAACGTTTATTCAGCCTTCTCGCCGGTCGTGCCAACCACAGCTTCTGCCGGTTTCATCAGTCCTTTTAGCATCTCCAGCGCTTCTTTATAGCCCTCAAACCCCTTGCCAAAAATCTGTCCGTCGCAGGCTTCTTTTGTTACGGATACTTTGCGGAAATCTTCTCTTGCCGTGATATCCGACAGATGCACTTCGATCTTCGGGATGCCGGGAATGCTGGCCAGTGCGTCATGCAGCGCATAGCTGTAATGTGTCAGCGCGCCGGGGTTGATGATAATACCGCTCATCTTTTCGTTGTAAGCCTCCTGAATGCGGTCGATCAGCTGCCCTTCATGATTGGACTGGAAAAAGATCGCTTCAAGCCCCTGGTTTGCGGCCTCCACTTCAATATAGTTCATCAGGTCATCAAAGGATTTGTTGCCGTAGATCTCCGGCTCACGGATTCCCAGAAAATTCAGGTTCGGACCATGCATTACCAGGATCCTGTTTCTGGATTCACGCTCGATCCTGCGCTGCCGTCTTTCATGTTTTTCCTGTTCAAAAGCGTCCACACAGAGTTTGCAGACCTCAGAAGGCGTCAGGCCGTCTACTTCCACGATCTTGTCTGCGATCTTTTCATAGATCGGTCCGCGCTCAGCTAAGAGCTGCTCGATCTTTGCCTTCGGATCCTCTGTCTGGAGCAGGGGCCTTTTTTCATCCCCTTCCAGTCTTTCATAGAGGGTATCCGCCGAAGCTTTCAGATAAATGATGATTCCCTGTTTTTTCATGATGCGGCGGTTTTTCTCGCGCATTACCAGGCCGCCGCCGGTTGCAACGACGTATGATAATTTGGTGTCAAACATGCTGATCAGCACGCTGGTTTCCATATCCCGGAAGGACTGTTCCCCATCTTCTTCAAAAATCTGGTTGATGGTCCTCTTTTCCTTCACTTCCACCATGGAATCCAGATCCGTAAACGGTTTTTTCAACTGGAAAGAGAGCTTCTTTCCGATACTGGATTTTCCACAGCCCATGAATCCGATCAAAAAAATGTGTTTCATAATAACCTCCCCTTTATAATTTGCTAAATATCCGATTCAATACTTCCTCATCCGCCGAGATCTCCCCGTTCCATCTGCCGGTAAAGAGTTCGTAGGCGATCACGCCCTGATACAGCAGCATCGCCAGTCCGTTCATCGTTTTGCCGCCCCGTTTGCTGATCTCGGATAAAAATACCGTCTCTGCAGGTTTGTAGATCAGGTCTACGCCGCCGTCAAAGCTGTCAAAGATTGCCTTGCCCTCATCTGATCCCGGATCGATCACGCAGTCCTTATCATGGGGCGCAAGACCGACACTGGTACACTGGATGGCAAGAAATCTGTCGTCCGACATAACAGAGCACAGATCGCTTAACGAAACCGCACTGATCACCGTTTCCTGATCCTGATCCCGATCCCTGTCTTTGTTTTCCGTCGCCATGATTCCGGAATTTCGGATATCTTCAACAATTCTTTCTGCCTTGTCCACGCTTCTGTTCGCGATCAGGAGTTTTGCCGGTTTTTCACCGGCGCACATAAATGCCGCTGCTCTGGCTGCACCCCCGGCGCCGAGGATCAGTACGTTTTTACCCTGTATTTCAAATCCCGCCCGCCGCATCGCAATAGACAGTCCGGGCAGATCCGTATTATATCCTTTAAAACCGCTGACTGTCCGAACCAGCGTATTGACTGCGCCAACCTGCCCGGCCAGCGGATCGATCTCAGACAGAAAAGGAATGACATTGCTTTTATGCGGGACCGTCACATTCAGTCCCAGGATTCCAAGAGCGTGCGCACCCTTGACAGCGGCTTCCAGATCATCAGGGCTTACCGGAAAGGGAACATATGCCAGATCATCTCCGAAAAATGCCGCCAGCGTATTATGGATCAGCGGGGATTTGGTATGTTCTACCGGGTATCCCAAAAGTCCGGTGATTCGGGTTTTACCGCCTATCGATATGAGGTTGTCGTTTTTTATATTTAATCTTTGTTCCTTCGCTTTGACTTTCTCATATTCCCGCATGACGATGCGCTCCAGAATACGCTTCAGTATGATCTGGATCTCTTCGTGCTTTGCCAGCTGTCCCACCAGGATGGAATGCATGCCGGCTCTGTTCGCGCCCCAGACATCGGTAAAGATCTGGTCACCGATCAAAACGGTGGTCTCCTCATCGCTCCCTAACATGACCATTGCTGCCTGATACTGTTTGATGGATGGTTTTGCCGCCTTGTAGATATAGGGGATCTGCAGTGCATCCGCAAAGCTTTTCACACGGGGCTCTTTATTGTTGGATAGTACCAGGATCTGAAATCCCAGGCCCTTGAGTTCTTCGATCAGCGCTCGGCTGCGGTCATCAGCAGGTGCATTATGCTCTACCAGTGTATTATCGATATCGTACAGTATCGCCTTGTATCCCCTGGCGCGAAGCCCTTTATAATCCACCTCATATGCATTTTCGGCTGTTTCTTTCGGATAAAATGACTGAAACATGATATTTCCTTATATTTTTTGTGTATATTATCGAAAAAAAGGCGCCCGAAAGGCGCCTTTGAATTATCGTAAGATCAACCCTGATCAAGCACCTTCTTAAGTTCTTCCATAAAGGTGTTGATATCCTTGAACTCTCTGTATACGGATGCAAAACGTACATAAGCAACCGCTTCGAGATTCTTGAGTTTTTCCATTACCATTTCGCCGATCACGGTGCTGGGGATCTCTTTTTCTTCCTTATTAAAGATTTCCGTCTCGACTTCATCCACCAGCTGATTGATCTGATTGGCACTGATCGGTCTCTTATGGCATGCTCTCAGTACGCCTGCTTCAATCTTGGCACGATCATAGGTTTCACGGTTATTGTCCTTTTTGATAATGATCAGCGGGATCGTCTCCACCTTTTCATAGGTTGTAAAACGCTTTCCACATTCATCACAGACGCGCCTTCTCCTGATGGAATTGTTCTCCTCTGCAGGCCGCGAGTCGATAACTCTTGTGTTTTCGTGTCCGCAAAATGGGCATTTCATGTTGTGTCCCTCCTGAATTAATTAGTAGTTGTTCGGCTCAGTATTCTCATACCGGACTTAACACTACCATTGATCATTAATTGATTTGTTCAATCATTTTATATTTGTTCCGGCATCATACCGGTCACGCACTATTTTATATAAAGTCTGCGTCATCCACGCGGATGCGCTTTGCTATAGACATCCCTGATCCTGTTGTGATTCATATTGGCGTAGATCTGGGTAGTCGAGATATCCGAATGTCCGAGCATTTCCTGAACGCTGCGAAGGTCTGCGCCGTTTTCCACCAGATGTGCTGCGAAACTGTGCCGCAGCGTATGCGGTGTGATATCTGCCGTGATCCCGGCTTTCTTGGCGTAAAACTTGATCAGTTTCCAGAAACCCTGTCTGCTCATGGGCTTGCCGGAGCAATTCGCAAACAAAACATCAGAGGTTTTATCCTCGATCATGCTGTCCCTGACATCTCCGATATATCTGGTAAGTGCGCTTCTGGCCTGACCGCCGAATGGGATCATCCTCTCCTTGTGCGCATCTCTGCACATGATAAAATTCATCGGAAGATTTACATCGGAAACCTTCAGTGTGATCAGCTCCGTTACCCTGATACCTGTCGCATACAAAAGCTCGAGCATGGCCTTGTCGCGGATCTCCTTCGGTGAATCGCCGTTTGCCTGATCAAGAAGCCTGACCACTTCTTCCATGGAAAGTACTTCGGGGATCTTCTTTTCGATCTTCGGCGCTTTCAGAACCAGCGCAGGATCGTCAGATACCCTGCCTTCCGTCATACAAAACTGGAAAAATGCCTTCAAAGAAGCGATGTTGCGGGAAATGGTAGCACAACTCATTCCCTGATCACCGAGCGAAGCAATGTAGTCCTTCAGGTCCCCCTCTTTGATATCCCCCGTTTTCGTGATACCGCGAGCCGCCATGAAACGAACTACTTTTAACAGATCCCTCTGGTAAGATAATTCCGTATTCGAAGATGTTTTCTTTACATTATGTAAATAGGATATGTAATCCTGAACATCCTTCTCCATAAAATCAAAAACCCCACAATATAAGCTTTTAACCTGTCCGGTCAACAAAATGTGCCGTAAAAAAACATTATGTAATCTACCGCGCAAGACTTATTATATAGGGAAATCTCAAGAAAAGCAAACATTATTTTTGCATGAAAAGTGCCGTAAAACGGGCGTTTTCGGGGAAAATCGCAAGATATGGAAAAGCCCTCAAAACGCCCACCCAACATCTTGTAAAAATTATGTAACAAAAAAATAATATTTACATAACATTTTAGTCTTATTTTTGTTATGTTTACATGAAAAGCCAGTCTCCGACGAAAAAAAGCAAGGCGAAAATCATCGATTTCCGCCTTTGAAAATTCGTATAAATTGATTTCAACCGTTACAGTCAATATACTTACAAATGCTTTATGAATGCGCCAGGTACTTAGCCTTGTATGCCAGGACAGCGGCAACCGTCTTGGAATCCTGCAGCTTTCCGGTATAGATCATCTCAACAAGCTCACCTGGATCCATCGCAACGACATTTAAATACTCATCTTCATCCAGATGCTGGGAAGTCTTCTCAAGATTCCTCGCCACAAAGACATCGATCTGTTCGTTGCAGAAGGCCACCGTTGTACGAAGAGAGATCAAAAACTCCATCTCTTCTTTTTTACAGCGATAGCCGGTCTCTTCTTCCAGTTCACGATGGGCACAGTCCAGAAAAGGTTCCTGACGTCCATCCCTGCCGCCTGCAGGGATCTCCAATGTTTCCCGCTCCAAGGCATTGCGGTATTGCTTTACCATTAGAAGCTTCCCGTCATCCCTGACTGCCACAACCGCCGCCGCGCCTTTATGATCCACAAAATCCCAGCTTGCGGTATTGCCATTCGGGATCTGCATGGTATCTTCATAGACCGTTAGAATAGAGCCTTCGTAAACAAGTCTCCGATCCAGTCGTTTATATAACTCACTCATGATCAGTCTTCCGCCTCATCATCGACTATTGATGCCACAACCGAAGATACGGTACCTGTCACGGTTGCCACAACAGCGAAAATGATGATAAGAAGTCCGCCGCCGAGCAAAAAGAAAACTGAAGCTGCTGCATTTGATGCGTCCATGTTGTTTCTCCTGTTTTTTTATATCTATTTAACATTTATATTTTACACGGGTAAACCTTATTTATCAAGCATCTTTTTATTTCATTTTTTCGAATTTCATTCATTCTTATTTTATATAGCACTTGCATCATTTGGCACAACAAAAGACCCCGGGCTAACCGGGGTCTTGTTTTCGCTTTTACTTGGCGAAGTCCGTAACGCGCGATTCTCTGATCACATTGACCTTGATCGTTCCGGGATATTGCATCTCAGCTTCAATCTGCTTTGCGATATTCCTTGCCATCAGGACCATGTCGGAATCAGTAACCTTTTCAGGAACTACCATGACACGAACCTCTCTGCCCGCCTGAATTGCAAAAGATTTGTCAACGCCTTTGAAATTGTTGGTGATTTCTTCTAATTGTTTTAACCTTGTGGTATAAGTCTCTAAAGTTTCCCTTCTTGCGCCCGGTCTGGCTGCAGAAATGGTATCTGCTGCCTGTACGATACAGGAGATCAGAGATGTAGGCTCCACATCGCCGTGATGGGATTCCACTGCATTGATCACAACAGGGCCTTCTTTATATTTCCGGCAAAGTTCCGCACCGAGTTGTACGTGCGATCCTTCTCTGTCCTGATCGACTGCTTTTCCGATATCGTGTAACAGACCGGCCCTTTTTGCCATCCTGATATCCAGCCCCATTTCTGAAGCGATCAGGCCCGACAAGTGGGCTACTTCAATGGAATGTTTCAGGACATTCTGTCCGAAACTGGTACGGTATTTCAACCGGCCGAGAAGTTTCACAAGTTCAGGATGGATACCATGTACGCCGACTTCAAGCGTTGCATTTTCTCCTTCTTCCTTCAACATTGCTTCGACTTCTTTTTGTGCCTTCTCCACCGTCTCTTCAATCTTGGCGGGGTGAATGCGTCCGTCAACGATCAGCTTCTCAAGGGCCATACGGGCCACTTCACGTCTGACGGGATCGAAACTGGACAATACGACCGCTTCGGGCGTATCATCAATGATCAGGTCAACACCGGTCATCGTCTCGAGAGTTCTTATATTTCTTCCCTCACGGCCGATGATCCTGCCCTTCATCTCGTCACCGGGAAGCTGGACAACGGTAACCGTTGTTTCGGATACATAATCAGCTGCACATCTCTGGATGGCACCGACTACGATCTCTTTGGCCTTTTTATCAGCCTCTTCCCGTGCTCTCTGCTCGAGTTCCTTGACCATGACTGCAGTTTCATGTTTGACATCTTCTTCAACAATTTTCAGCAAATGCTCTTTTGCCTGTTCAGAGGTCAATCCTGAGATTCGTTCGAGTTCCTGTAATCTTTGCTCATTCAGACTTGCAATTTCCTTTTTCTGCTTAGCGAGATCTTCCTCTCTTGCAGCCAGCGACTGCTCTTTCCGTTCGATCGCATCGGTCTTCTTGTCGATGTTCTCTTCCTTCTGCTGGATTCTTCGCTCGGAACGGGAAATCTCCGTACGGCGTTCCTTGATCTCTTTATCGAGGTCATTCTTCGCCTTGATCGACTCTTCCTTAATCTCCAGCAGGCCTTCCCTCTTCTTGGCCTCCGCTGTCTTAATGGCTTCGTCGATAATGTTCCTTGCTTTCTCATCCGCATTGCCGACCTTGGTCTCCACCTCTTTTAACACATTAGTTTTGGTGACTTTGGCCGTTACCGGAATCGCAACCGCAAGTGCAACGATCACGCAGATCACAGCAATTGCAATTGGTGGCATTACAGGAGCACCTCCTTATTTAGTTTTCATTGTACACATATGATAATGGGATATCAAAATTACCATATCTCAATTCTCAAAACATACAACACTACAATTCTAAACTTTTCTGTATGTTATGTCAAGCAAAACCGCAAATATCTACAAATTTTGGACGAATTTTCGCGAAATAATCAGACACTTTCACCATAAATCGGTATCAAAATCTCCGCTCATCTGTCTATATCAGCAGTTGATTTCCAGCCGCTATCCGGATCTTACAGATATTTAGCCGTTTCTTTCACATGCTCACGGTTTGCTTTTGCTTTCTTGGCTGCCTTTTCGAGTTCCTTTGCTTCTTTTTCCAGTGCTTCGGCTATCCTCGCTTCTTCCATCGCATGCTTCAGTGCGATCTTCGCCTCTTCCTGCGCGATCCTGGCTCTTTCCTTGGCCTCATTGGCAGCCTGTCTTGCTGCTTTCTCAGCCTCGGTTGCCTCGGAAAGCTTCTGCAGCTCAATCTGACGCTGTCTGTCCTCTTCTTTGCGACGCTCGATATCGGCCAGCTCTTTCTCCGTAAACGGCGTATAACTGAAGATCTGAACGGACAAAGCCGGCATCTTAAAGCCAATGCTGTTATCCCGGTTATCCCATTCCTGCTCATCGGAATGGATCGCCCTGACATTGACAAAGCCCTTGCCGCCGAACTTCTTGGCGTCGGAATTCAGGATTTCCTTGTATTTTCCGGCAAAAGGCACGCCAACGCGGTACTCCTTCCGGTCTTCATTTGCAAAGTTGCAGACAACCAGCAGGAAGTCGTTTTCTTTTTCGCATTTGCGAAGGAATACGACCACATTTTCATTTGCGGAAATGGCATTGACCCATTCAAAACCATCCGGATCATAATCCATAACAGACAGGGCCGGATATTTCGCATAGAGTTCATTCAGCGTCTTTACATAGGTTTGCAGGCCTTTATGGCTGTCATAGGAAAGCAGATCCCATTGCACGGAGCGTTCTTCGTTCCACTCATCGAATTCACCGATATCCTGACCCATGAACAAGAGCTTTTTGCCGGGATGCGCCAGCATAAATCCGTAAAATGCACGCAGGTTTGCGAACTTCTCCGGAATATCTCCCGGCATCTTTCCTATCATGGAAGACTTCCCATGAACCACTTCATCATGGGAGACTTCCAACATAAACTTCTCGCTGTAATGATATACCATAGAAAGAGTGACCTGACCGTGATGCTGTGCGCGGAAGAACGGATCAAACCGCATGTAATCGGTCATATCGTTCATCTGGCCCATATTCCACTTAAAATCAAATCCCAGACCATCTTCTTCCGGTGCTTCCGTTACCTTCGGCCATGCAGTGGATTCTTCTGCGATCAGAAGGGCGCCGTCTTTTGCACCATGGATCAGACCTGACAAGGTGCGGCACAAGTCAATGGCATCGAGATTTTCTTTTCCGCCATACATATTCGGAATCCACTCGCCGTCTGCTCTGCCGTAGTCTAAATACAGCATTGAGGAAACTGCGTCCATGCGGATGCCGTCTGCATGATAAGTCCGCAGCCAAAACATGGCGCTGGAGATCAGGAAGTTCTTTACTTCCGGCCTGCCGTAGTTAAAGATCAGCGTATCCCAGTGCGGATGAACGCCCTGTCTCGGATCCGCATGCTCATACAGATGCGTGCCGTCAAAATAGCCCAGGCCGTGTGCATCCCGCGGGAAATGCGCGATGGACCAGTCTAAGATCACGCCGATCCCCGCTTTATGCATCTCGTTCATAAAATACTGAAAATCCTGCGGTGTACCGAAACGTGCCGTCGGCGCGAAATAGCCGGTGATCTGATAGCCCCAGGAGTTATCCAGAGGGTGTTCCATGACCGGCATCAATTCGATATGGGTATATCCCATTTCTTTCACATAGGAAATGATCTTCGGCGCAAGTTCTTTATAGTTATAAAACTGCGGCGCATCTTCGCCTTCCGGTTTGGCAAAAGAACCCAGATGCAGTTCATAGACACTGATAGGTGCCGTATCCGCCTTGAAGGCCTTACGGTCCTTCATCCACTTTTCATCCTGCCAACGGAAGGAAGAAAGGTCTGCGATCACGGATGCCGTATTCGGACGAAGCTGCGCTGCCAGTCCGTAAGGATCTGCTTTTAAGAACACCTTGCCGGAACGGATCTTGACTTCAAATTTATAATTATCGCCTACGTTTGCGCAGGGAACAAAGATCTCGAAAATGCCGCTGTCGTAGAGCCTTCTCATCTGATGGAACCTGCCGTCCCAGTCATTGAAATCGCCGACCACGCTGACACGCAGTGCATTCGGTGCCCAGACAGCAAAGTAAACTCCGCGGACACCATCGATGGTTTTCGGATGTGCCCCGAGGATTTCATAAGCCTTATCGTGAATACCCTGATTGAACTTATCGGCTTCTTTTTTGCTGATCTGAGGTGCGAATCTGTAAGGATCCTCCACTTCCTTTGTGCGGCCTTTTTCCATCTTCACCTCATAAGTGTAAGGCGGAATGTCCGGCGTGGTGATAAAATCGGCCCGCGGAACCAGGACTGCAAAATACCCTTCTTCATCCGCCAGTTCCATGGCATATTTGTTTTTGCCGATCACAACCCAGGCTTTTGTCGCACCCGGATAAAAAAACTGAAACAGAATGTTTGCTCCCTTTTTCTGCGGTGCCAACAGCCTGTGCGGATTGTCATCTTCCGAATAAACAATTCCCTCAATATCTGCCCAGTTCATCATGCGATACAGTTTCTTTGTCACGATCCGTACCTCCTAATTAATTACATGGTTATCGCTTGGTATTTATACTACGGTCTCTTAGTTGTTTTATTCATTCTATACCCGATCATCCTCATATCCGGCTTCCCCCTCTGGGGGAAGCTGTCGCCGAAGGCGACTGATGAGGGGCATTTACCTTTCAATCTCATGGATAAAGATCCCGCTCCGAAGCTTCGGCTCAAACCAGGTGGATTTCGGCGGCATTAAAAGGCCCGCATCGGCAACCGCGAAAAGCTCCGCCATGGACGTGGGATACATGGAAAAGGCTACGACGCAGTCAGCATGACAACGCTTTTCCAGTTCGCCAAGTCCGCGGATACCACCGACAAAATCAATACGCTTATCGGTCTTCGGATCCTCGATTCCAAGAACCGGTCCGAGCAGGTTGTCCTGCAGCAGGGAAACGTCGAGTCCCTTTACCGGATCATCGGACTGAAGTTCATCGCGGATGGTCAGTTTGTACCAGGTATCATCCAAGTACATACCGAACTCACCTTTCTTTGCAGGACGGCAGGCGCCGTTATCCTTTGCATCGGCCGTACCTTTGTCAAATATTTCCACAGTAAAAATTTCTTTTACCTTATCCAAAAACGCTTCTTTGGAAAGACCGTTTAAGTCCTTTACCACTCTGTTATAATCAAAGATCCGAAGCTCGTCATCGGAAAACAGCACCGATAAGAAATAATTGAATTCTTCTTCTCCGGTGAAATCCGGCTTTGCCGCCCTTCTCATGCCGGATACCCGCACAGCGGATGCGCAGCGGTGATGTCCGTCAGCGATATAGATCGCATCCATGGCACCGAATGCGTCAGCTATTTTCTCGCAAAGATCCGCGTCTGCGATCTTCCATACTTTATGCATAATGCCGTCATCGGAAGTAAAGTCGTAAAGCGGTGCGCTGTCTTTTTTCACCTGCTCCTTCACAGTTGAAAGGATCTCATTTTTCCTGTGCGCCAAAAAGATCGGGCCGGTCTGGGCGCTTAGGGCATCCACATGACGAATCCTGTCTTTTTCCTTATCCGCACGGGTATTCTCATGCTTTTTGATCACACCGCTTTCATAATCATCTACCGAAGCACAGCCGACAATACCGGTCTGGCTGCGGCCGTCCATAATCAGTTCATACAGATAATAGCAGGCAGCATCTTCCTGCACAAAACTGCCGTCTGCCTTACGCTCTTCATAAAGTGCATTCGCCTTGTCATATACCTCATCTGCGTAAGTATCCACTTCATCCGGAAATGAAGTCTCGGCCCTGTCGATGGCCAGAAACGAAAGCGGATTATCTTTTACCACGCCGCAGGCTTCCTTTCTGTTATATACATCATAGGGCAGCGCCGCTATCTTTTG
>JAEEKC010000107.1 GCA_016282215.1 Lachnospiraceae bacterium | reverse complement strand
GGAGCAGCATGAACATTGAACAGACCGCATTGAATCAGATCGCTAATTCGCTGGCAAAGCATTTTGACAGTTTATACTATGTTGAGATCAAAACCGGACACTATACGGAATTTCTGCCGACGCAGTTATTTGTCGATCTTCAGATCCCAAAGGAGGGAGAGGATTTTTTTGAACTGGCGAAAAAGAATATCCGGCAATCGGTCCATCCGGGGGATCAGGCTTTTGCGCTGAGCAGCAACAAAAAAGAAACAGTCTTGGAAAACCTGTCCCGCAGCAATACCTATTCGGTGATCTACAGACTGATCACAAACGGAAAAATCGTTCATATCCGTCATATCTATCTTATGTGCGAAGATCATGAGCACATCATGTTCTGTCTGGAAAATATCGAAGAAGATTTTCGTGAAAAAGAAGAACATCATAAGAGCCTGCAGTCAGCACAGCTTATGGCAAGGCGCGATGAACTGACGGGCATTAAGAATAAGAATGCCTTTATCGAGTATTCGGAAATGCTTGATGAAAAGATCAGATCCGAAGCGGAGGATTATCATTTTGGGATCGTCATGTGTGATGTAAATGATCTTAAACTTTTGAATGATACCAGAGGACATGCTTTCGGAGATGAGGCGATCCAGCAGACCAGCCGGATGATCTGTGATATTTATAAACACAGTCCGGTATTCAGAGTCGGCGGAGATGAATTTGTTGTGGTATTGACAGGTGATGATTATCATCAGCGGGCAAATCTTCTGGAAAAACTGCGCGCGGAATCCATGGCGAATAAAAAGTCCCGTTCCGGTCCGGAGGTTGCCAGCGGGATGGCGGTCTTTGAAAAGGATCAGGACAAAAACTCAGCGGATGTCTTACAGCGTGCCGACGATCTGATGTATGAGAATAAAAAGATCATGAAGTCCGGTCAGCTGATCGAAGATTTAAAAAAAATGGATGATCTCAATGAACCCATACCGGATGAAAGACGGAGAATGCTTGACGGAATGTTCGGCGCATTGATCACTGTAGCAGGAAACGGTTATATTTATCTCAATGATATGCGATATGATTTTTCAAGATGGTCCCTTTCGCTGATCGACGATTTCGGCATGGAGTCAGAATACATGTATCATGCGGGAAAAATTTGGCGGGAGTACGTTCACCCGGATGATATAAAGGTATACGAAGATGCGGTTGATGCTGCATTGAACGGAACGGCAACACTCAAATCGATTTATTATCGTGTACGGAAAAAAGACGGCACGTATGCACTGCTTACCACCCGGTGCTTTGTCTTAAGCGACAAAAGCGGTGATCCGGAGTATTTCGGCGGGATCATGCTTCCGCAGTAGAATAGATGCCGATAGATGGTGTCAACGGGGACGTGGTGTCATTGGGGACGGTTCTTTTTGGTGTCATTGGGGACGGTTCTTTTTGACAACCTTGTAAAACAGGTTGTCAAAAAGAACCGTCCCCATCTGACACCGAACCGTCCCCAATGACACCTTTTTTTGTGTCTGGAAAAAATTTTTGATTTTTTGTAAAATATACTTGACAAAATATATCGGCTGGTGATATATTCAAATCACGATATAACGACGGCCGATATATCAACAACCGAAGTAAAGGGAAAAACAGGAGATAAGCATATGAAGAGTAAGATTTCAGAAAAGGATCTGCCGTTAACGGAAGCGGTGTTCTACATCCTGCTGGCCCTCAGACATCCGAATCACGGATACGGGATCATTCAGGAAGTCGGAGAGATGACAGAGCAGAGAGTTGTTTTAGGAGCCGGAACGCTGTACGGAGCGATCCAGACCCTGGAAAAAAAAGGATGGATCAGCGTTTACAACGAAGAGGCAGGATCGAGAAAAAAGAAAGAGTATCTGATCACGGAGACCGGACGGGAAGTATTTTTCGCAGAGCGGGAGAGGCTCACGGAGCTGCTGGAAAATGCGAAGCAGATGGAATAATGCCGGGATGGAAAACCGAAGGAGACGAAAACCACGGATCAAGATTGAATAAAGTCCGGGATGAGAATACGGAGCGAAAAAGTACTGATAAATGGTAGTGTAAAGCCCGATATGAAAAACCGGAGCGAAAAACTACTGCTCAATTAGGAGGAAGAGAGATGACAAAATTCAAGTTATATTATGATAAAGATAAAGAGATAGAGTGGCTGAACGAAATGGCAGCGGAAGGCTATGCGATGACATCCTTTTTTGCCGGCTTCTATACCTTTGAGCCCTGCGAAAAAGGCGAGTGGCAGTATCAGGTCGATATCGGCAACGGGTTTTTTAGCGTCAATAAAGATTATGCCGCATTTATGGAAGAGATGGGGATTGAGATCGTGACAAGCTGGGGACCCTGGGTGATCCTGCGGCGCAAAGCACAGGAAGGCGAGTTCGCACTGTATTCGGATGTGGACAGCAGGATCGCACAGTATAAAAAGATCCTGCTCATGTTCAAGATCGTTACGGCCATTGAATTGCTCGGCCTGATCTATGAAATCTATGCGGGCGTCAAGGGCACGAATGCCGCATGGCCTTTCGTACTGATCATCGGTGCCTTTGTCTGCGTTTTCTTTAACATGATCGCCAGAACCAAGGATACCATAGCCATGCTGCAGGAGCAAAAAGGAGAAACCCCCGATGGTGTCAGCAATAAGAAGATTTCCATGATCCTTCCCACCGGACTTTTGTTCAATTCCGTTAACCTGCTTGCAGGTGACAGGCTGCCTGTACCGATCAGATACCTGCTGCTCGGCTGTGCTGTCGGCATGATCATCTACGGATCGGTCTTAACGCTGCGGCAGCAAAACAAAATGCAGGGTTAATTCATGAGACAAAAGTCAAAGGTTTGAACTGACGTTTTGATAATATTGTGATAGAATAATGGCATGGTCGAAAGGTGCGGTTCCGTTTGTGCATGAACAAACACGGATCAGACCGATGACCCTGTCATTGCCTGTTTTCATGTTTGAAAACCGAAATGAATAAGCCATAGAAAAAATAAAAAAAGAAAGCCATCAGATAAGCCATGAAGAAAGAAGAAAAAACCAACGTCTGCCGGGTGCTGGACGGAAAGAAAATCCCCTATACACTTCACACCTATGAGCCGGATGCGACTATGAGCGGAGCGCAGATCGCAGGGATCCTCGGGGAAGATCCGAAGAAGGTTTTTAAGACCCTTGTGACACAGGGAAAGAGCGGCGCTTACTATGTGTTTGTGGTGCCGGTGGAAGCAGAGCTTGATCTGAAAAAAGCCGCGAAGGCCTGCGGAGAAAAAGCGGTCAGCATGATCAAACAAAAGGAACTGCTGCCGCTGACCGGATACGTTCACGGGGGCTGCTCGCCCATCGGGATGAAAAAACAGTTTCCGACGTTTGTCCACGAGACGGCAGCGGGATTTGAAAAGATGTTTGTCAGCGCCGGAAAAGTGGGTTATCAGATCGAACTGAAACCCGATGATCTTTTCAATGTTGTCCGGTGCAAGACTGCAGACATCGTTGGCGAATGAACAACCCACATCCGACATGGATCAGAATGGGCGTTCTCGCTGAGATATTATACAAAAAACGAACGGGTGGAATGATGACGCAGAAGCCATCGTTCCGCCCTTTGTATTGTGTGAAAACACATTGAAATCAGGCGGCGTTTTTGCTATACTCTACGTGTGTTGAAAATTCAAAACAATAGTCCGAATTCAATGGGGAATGCGGGGTATGAAAAGTATAAAGTTCGGCATTAAAATGCTGAACTGATAAAGTTGGGAGGGAAAATGATGGAACAACAGAGGAAACAAAGATTTGTTATTCTCGGAAAATGCATGATGGCGTTCATGGTTATGATGACCGCGCTGTTCTGGCACAGCTTTGATGTATATGCGGAAGGAGATTTTACCATAACATCAGGCATTTTGACGGCGTATACGGGCAGTGGCGGGGATGTTGAGATCCCGTCGTCCGTAACCGGGATCGCAGAAGGAGCGTTTCAGAATAAAACAGCTGTAACCAGCGTCGTGATACCGAGCAGTGTGACGAGCGTTGGTAAAAATGCATTTCTGGGCTGTACGGGATTAAGAAGCGTTACTATTGCCAATTCCGTTCAGAGTTTCGGAGATTATGCATTCAGTCAGTGTTTAAGCCTGAAGCGGGTTCAGCTTCCTACTAACCTGACCACTATACCGGAAGGTCTTTTTTATCAATGTTCAAGTTTGGAATCCGTAACAATAAATACGGGTGTCTCGGGAATTG
>JAEEKC010000106.1 GCA_016282215.1 Lachnospiraceae bacterium | reverse complement strand
CGCGGATCAGTGCGATCTCACCATTGGTTCCGAGATCCACAAACAGAACTGTACGTTGGCGACTTAGCGCCGGTGCTTTTTTCCTGCCTTTCGCAGATGCTGTCTTTGCAGACTTTTTGGCGGCAGCTATTTCTTCTGCCTCTTCGAGCAATTCTTCCTCGCGCTTTTTCACCATCATCAGACCGGCTGTGATATCGCCGCCGACAAAGGCTGACAGGCCGGGTAAAAAGACTGTCCTGATATGCGCGATGTCTGTCTCAATGGGACCGAGATGCGTTGCCGTAAACGGTGCCTTCGACAGCTCCTCCACATTGATACTGTTGTATAAATAGGTCATACAGGTGTTGCCTGAAACCACGATAAGCTCCGGTGTGAATCCCTGATAGAGCCATTTGTTGATCTCGCCGTCAAGCGTATACTGCACGCACTCTGCAAGCAGCACCTCATCGCCTTTAATGGCATGCGTCATGCGGCTGACCACATCTGCTCCGAAACGACGCTGGGGATTCAGGGTCTTATAAGTATCGATGATGCGGCCGGTTTCGATCTCAACAAGCTGCATCACGATCGTCGTCGTTCCGAGGTCCACGATCACCATGGTATCTCCGAAGTCCGAAGGATTGACGCGGACCATAACCAGAGAGTCCATCTGTCCGCCGAGGGCGCCGGTCGAAGATGTCAGGGCAGGGACCTCCTGCGCTGCTTCCTGTGCTGTGTTTTTTGCAGCGGCATCTTCTTTGCGAAGAGAGGAATCCGCAACAATATCCAGATCGTTTTCACTGAAACAAAAGTCCACGATGCAATTCTGCTGAGGCTTTGCCAGGCACGCCAGACGATAGCCTTCACGAAGTGCCGATGGCGAGAAAAAACGTCTGTCAGTTGATGTCGGAAGCGGTGCTCCCATCATAAAACGGACAGCACATTTTCCGCAGCTTCCGTTGCCGCCGCAACCCGAAACCGCTGCCTGTTTATCTTTATTCAATACAGAAAGCACACTCTCTCCTTTTTTCAGAGAAAATGTGCCTTCGCCTTTGATCACAACCTGAATACCTTTCATACTTACACCCCCACAGCGCATAGTTTTCACTTTTGCATACTTATCATAATCTTAACATAAGTTATGTGGTTTGAGAAGTGTAAAGTTATGATTAACCACGCAGGTTTTTCAGCTGTTTTTTCAGTTCTGCCAGATCCGATTGATACCTGTCGATCTTGTCTGTTACATTCCTTGCCCGGAGGTCCGATTTACAGAGCGGACACTTGTTGGAAACAAGGAGTTTTTTCTTCAGTCCCGATCTGCAGACCGGACAGTTGATGAATTCATGATTCGAGGACCGCACCGAATGGGAATTGACAAAATTCGTCAGTTCTTTTTCAAGAGCAATGATCTTGTTTTCCAGATCGAGTTCTTCCGGTGTTTTCCCTTCCTGCTGTGCCCTGTCGGACCTGACAAAAGTCCTGAGCATTTCGATCGCCGTATCAGGTGTTCTTACCCCTTCCGACACTTTCTGTTTCTTATACGTCTGACCGTTGTCTCCGATGATGATTACCTCGGCAGTCCACCCGGCTTCCGGCTTGTTTTTATCTGCCCAGATCAGATACGGTCCGCTGGTGTATTCGTCCCGGTTTCTGACAGCGGCATTATCAAATCCGCTCAGCTCCGGAACATCCGGTAATTTTCTCATTTTCGTTGTCTCCTAATTTATCCGTAATTTATCAGTTCAACATTTTCATATCGGACTTTACACTAATTTATCCGTAATTTATCGGTTCAACATTTTCATATCGGACTTTCCACTACCTTGATTAGTAGTTGTTCGGCTCAGTTTTTTCATACTGGACTTTCCACTACCTTGATCAGTAATTCTTTGTCTTCGGTTTTTCACACCGCAAAATATTATATACCACAGGCTGGATTGTGTCAAAACTGAATCTTGAACTCCACCTTCACGGGTTCTTTTACATTTTGCGCAAACACATTACCATCAGAGGGTTTGCCGACTATGTGTCCGTAATGCACCGGGATCGCAACCTTCGGCTGCATTTCATTGATCAGCTCCGCAGCCTTCTTTGCATCCATCGTATAGGTGCCGCCGATGGGGATCATGGCGATATCGCAGCTGACTGCTTTTGCCTCCTTCGTGGCGTCGGTATCGCCTGCGATATAGATCTTCTCACCGTCCACATTCAGAATATATCCAACCCAGCCCGCTCCCTTCGGATGAAAGGGTTTGAGCGTGTTATAGGAAGGAACGGTTTCCATTGTAAGGCCGCCGATCTCATAGGTCTTGCCCGGTACCACGGTCACTGTCTTACTGATCACATCTTTTACTTCTCCGGCCTTATCCGCCATTTTCTCCGGAAGGACTAGCGTTGCATGACTGCCGGCAACTTTGCGGATATCATCCGGTGAAAAATGATCATAATGGTCGTGCGTCAGCAGGATCAGGTCTGCATCCTGAAACGATTCCTCAATCCGGAAAGGATCGATATAGATCTTTCCCATGCTGCCCTCGATACGGATACTGTTTTGTATAAAAACGGTGATGTTGTCTATCATGCTTCTACCTCCATAATTGAAACCGCAAACTCCTCGTCCTCCGCCGTCAGCGTTACCTTTCCGCCGCCTGACAGTTTCCCGAACAGGATCTCATCCACAAAGAGCGGCTTGATCTCGTTGCGGATCACGCGGTCCACTTCACGTGCTCCGAACTCTGCGCTGATCCCCTTCTTTTTGATCGCATCTTTTGCGCTTTTATCTGCCTCAAAAGCGATTCCTTTCTTTTCCAAAAGGTCTGCCAGTTCGCCGAGTTTTTTGTCGACGACAAGTGTCCCCATTTCATCATCCATGCCGTTGAAATATACGATCTTGTTTAAGCGGTTTCTGAATTCCGGCTGGAAAGTCCGCTTGATCTCTTCCGTCAAAACACCCCTGTCCGCACTCTCGGATGTAAAGCCGATCCCGGGCTTGCCGAGACGGCTGGCACCTGCGTTGGAAGTCATGATGATCACCACGTTACGGAAATCCGCCTTCCGTCCCTGGTTATCTGTCAGCGTCGCATAATCCATCACCTGCAGCAGGATGTTGTAGATATCGCTGTGGGCTTTTTCAATCTCATCGAGCAACAGAACGGCAGACGGATTTTTGCGGATTTCCTCTGTCAAAAGTCCGCCTTCTTCATATCCCACGTAGCCGGCCGGTGAACCGATGAGTTTGGCAACGGCATGCTTTTCCGCATATTCGCTCATATCAAAACGGACGAGCTTGGCCCCCAGCTGCTGCGCCAGCACCCTGGCCACCTCTGTCTTGCCGACACCGGTAGGACCCACAAACAAAAGACTGGCAAGGGGCTTATCGTCTTCTAATAAACCGGCACGTGAGAACTTGATGGCATTGACCACATTCAAAACCGCCTCGTCCTGTCCGAAGACTTTTTGTTTGATACGTTCCTCGAGATCCGCCAGTCCTTCCGTCTTTTCGCTGTCCACGGTCTCAACAGG
>JAEEKC010000105.1 GCA_016282215.1 Lachnospiraceae bacterium | reverse complement strand
TTATCCTTTGCCACACTGTCTCCGCCAAGGGATGTAGGCGCATCGATCTTTCTCCCGTTTTGTGACGCCTGTGTCTGTGATAACACAACCGGCGTGTACCCGGGCGCACTTTCGCTGACAGTCGGCACATCACCTGTCTGCGCCGAAAATACCGCCTCCGGCGCTGCTGCGTTTTCCACGGTCTGAAGATAGGGATCTACGCTGCTGTCGCCGTATGCGAAGGGGTGCTCCCAGTCAAACGCCGTATCCGCTGCCGGATCTAAATGGGATTCCGGCGACTGTGCAAGTGGCGCATAAGAAGATACCGGGGACAGCACTTCCGGATTGGCTCCGATCACCCCATACTGCGGCTGATTAACCTCCGGTGCCGCAACCGCTCCCGTATCTGCCGGTGGCGATGCCAGGATGCTTCCGGACAGATCGGGAAACATTTCATTTGCAAGGGCTACCAGCTCTTCAGCGCTCGGCACGCCCGCAAGATTCTCAATCGTAGTCATAATATTCACCCACCTCTACATCTTCAAGCACTGCGATCGCGTCGTCTGCAAGGATTGCTGCCGAGCAGTATAAAGACAAAAGATAAGATGCTACTCCCTTGTTGTCAATTCCCCTGAATCTGACGGAAAGACCTCTGGAATGCTCATTCTTAAGGCCGGCCTGGAACAGACCTACTACGCCTCTCTTGGCCTCGCCTGTACGGATCAGAAGAATGTTGGTCTTGCCGCTCTGGGATTTCGGATTTTTCAGACCATCTACCAGAAGTTTGTCGGTAGGGATCACGGGAATTCCTCTCCATGTCAGGAAGGTTCCTCCTGCGATGTTCACAACTACAGGCGGTACGCCTCTCTTGGTGCATTCTCTCTCAAATGCAGCGATGGCACGGGGATGTGCCAGGAAGAAGGACGGCTCTTTCCATACCTTGGTGATCAGTTCATCCAGGTCATCGGGCGTCGGCGCACCGTTTCTGGTCTGGATTCTCTGGGAATCCGCCACATTTTTCAAAAGACCGTAATCATCGTTGTTGATCAACTGGCTTTCCTGTCTCTCGCGCAGTGACTCAATGGCAAGTCCGAGCTGTTCCTGCACCTGATCGTAAGGTGCGCTGTAAACATCCTCGATCGCCGTGTTGACATTGATGATGGTGGAAATGGAATTGAGCCTGTACTCACGGGGCTCAGTCTCATACTCAACATAACCTTCCGGAATGATATCCGACTTCTTGGTCTGGCTGCAAAGTACATCCAAAGGCGTCTCACCCTCGACTACCTTGTTCACTCTGTAGATACCGGTCTCAAGTCCCTTAAACTCCAGGAACTTTGTAAGCCACTTGGGTGTCAGTGATCCGAACTGGGGTTTCGTTTTGGTGACATTGGCCAGATTATAGGCCGCACGTGCTCCCAACGCGTTGATCACATCCTGATTTGCTGCAGTTTCTTTTGCCATTTGTTTATCCTCCTCTTAGATGTTATATATTTTTGGCTCCGGTTTTGATACCGGGCTTTGTACTGCCTCCTATAGCCATGCACCTTCATGCGAGAAAATGATATCTTTCATCGCATCGATGCCACCCTTGAGATTGTAGAGCGGTCCAGTGTATCCTGCTTCACGCAGGGTATTGATGGCAAGTATGCTCCGCTTTCCTTCCTTGCAGATTAAAATGGTATCCTTTTGGGGATCCAGTTCCTTTTGCCTGCGCGCCAGCTGCCCAATCGGGATCACGATGGCATTCGGGAAGCGCATGATCGCTCTCTCATGGGGTTCACGAACATCAATGATCGTGATCGGATCGCCGTTTTCAATCCTCTTTGCCAACTGGTCCGGTGTAAAGCCTTCTACCGGTATCTCATCTTCCGCTTCTTTCAGGCCGCAGAATTCGTCATAATCCAGATCCGCCAATTCGATGATGAACGGATGCTTGCCGCAGATCTCACAATCCTCTCTTTTGCTTAAACTAAGGATTGAAGATCGCAGATACAGGCTGTCAATGACCAGCAGTTTTCCGCTTAAAACCTCCCCAATGCCGATGATCAGTTTCAGCGCCTCATTTGCCTGTATGCTTCCAATGATCCCGGCCAGGGGACTGATGGTCCCGCCCTCTGCACAGGTCGGCACAAGTCCTGATGGCGGCGGCGTGGGAAAAGCGCAGCGGTAACAGGGTCCGTCATGGTAATTAAATACGCTTACCTGTCCCTCAAACTGATAAATAGCACCAAAGACCTCGGGAATGCCGCAAAGCACGCATGCATCGGAGATCAGGTATCTTGCCTTATAATTGTCCGTACAGTCAATCACCAGGTCATAACCGTCAATGACATCCGTGATATTATCCGCCTGCAGCAAAATATTTTCCGCTTCAAACTCGATATTTCTGTTGATGTTCCGCACACTGTCCTTAGCGGATGCTACCTTGGGCCGGTTTACATCTCTGCCGGTATGCAGCACCTGGCTTTGCAGATTTTCAAGAGAAACATCATCAAAATCCACCACCTTGATGGTCCCGATGCCGGCTGCCGCCAAGTATTGGATCACCGGCGATCCGAGTGCGCCCGCACCGATCACAACCACTCTTGCGGCCTTGATGCGTTTTTGTCCTTTGACACCGATCTCCCGCAAAAGCAGATGTTTTCCAAACCGCTCGATTTCCTTATCATCAAAAGAGACCGCCTTGCGTCTTTCGTCCGAAATGATGCTTCCCTCCGGAACACCGCCTGCGATGGCCGGCAGCAGCAGGATCTCGTCTTTTTTTGTCAGTGGGATCACCCACCGGTCCTGTGCCGTCCTGTTTTCGGAACCCACATAGATCCTGATAAAGCCGCGGAGTTTTCCGTCTTCATCAAAAAGTCCCTGTTTTGCTTCGGGATAATCTTCGATGAGTTTGCTCAGCACCTCCCGGATATTTCCGCCTTCTATCTCCAGTTTTGCGTTTCTGTCAAAAAAACTTCTCAGCGTAGCCGATATATAAACATTCATGATGATGGACCTCCAATTTACCAGTCATTTTTCGCCTGTATTTTCAAAACAGTCTTTATACCGGGAGCATCAAAATCTCCGTCACGATACTACCTGACTGTCTTTTTTCAAATACTCTGATATCCCTGTATCTTCCCTTTGCAACGGAAAGGATCATATACACCATTCCCGGGATCATATATGCACAGTCTTCCTCTGAAAGGATCGCCTCATGATCCGGGTGCGTATGAAAAAATCCCAGGATATCAAGTTCCTCCTTTGCCACTTTTTGTTCTGCCTCATAGACCTTCAGCGGATCCAGAACAAAATGCTTTCCCGCCATATCAGGATGTACCGTATTTTCCAGGTTCATAAACTCTGTGACCAGAAACCTGTCCGCATCTCCGATCAGCAGGCCGCATCCTTCATCCGGATATAAATCTTGCGCGCTCCGCATCAGAGCACTCAGTGTTTCGTGTCTGATCAACATATTTTCCCCCGTATCCTGTCGTCGTATTGTTATCTTTGCATTTTCCTGTTGGGCTTTGGAGATCTTGCAATACTATTTGATCCGCAACGCCTCACTCCGCTTTTCCGTCTGACTGTCCAAAATAATTTCATGAGCGGTATTTCGCTTTGCACTTTTCGATCTGACTTTGTAAAAACGTCACCGCTCCATGACGCTGCCTATCGCCTGTGTAAAATCTGCGATCAGGTCTTCGGCGTCCTCGATCCCGACACTGACGCGGATCGTATCGTCATAGACTCCCGCCGCCTCCATTTCCTCCCTGCCGGAATAAATATACAGCGTAGAAGCCGGATGGATCACAAGGGTCCGAAGATCTCCGATATTACTGGCGATCATTGCGTATTTCAGGGAATTGATGATACGGAAAGCCTTTTCTTTCGATCCGGCCCGGATCGTCATTATCCCGCCGCCATATCCTCCCAAATACTTGTCGACAAAAGCATGACAGGGATGGTCTTCCAATGTCAGATAATCGACTGTTATCCCCTCTATCTCATCCAATGCATGTGCCAACAGATCAGCGTTTTTACAGATCTTTTCCATTCTCAGCCCCAGCGTGTCCAGGCCGATATAATTGAAAAAAGCATTCACGGGAGCCATACACCCACCGATGTTTTCCCAGATATCCGTTCGAAGACGGATGGAAAACGCTCTCTTTCCGTATTTCTTAAAATCCGCCAGTGCCGTATGCTTATTGACATCCCACGGAAAAGACAGCCCGTCTATGATCACGCCGCCGATGGAATTTCCGCCGCCGTTTAAGTATTTGGAAGTGGAGTGGATCACCACATCCGCACCATGGGTCAGCGGTTTTGCAATATAAGGTGTTGCCGTCGTAGCGTCCACAAACAGCGGTATTCCTCGCTCATGCGCTGCCTCTGCAACCGCGGGTACATCCAATACCAGTTGCGCCGGATTGGAGATCAGTTCTCCGAAAACCACCTTTGTCTTTTCGCTTGCCATCTCCCCGACAGTCTCTTTTGTCAGCCTCTTTGCAAACACCGTATGGATCCCCAGTTTTTCCAGATCCCGTAAAAGATCGATGGTACCGCCGTAAAGACCGCTCGATGCAATGATCTCATCACCGCTTTGACAGACCGCCAGGAGTGAGGCTGTGATCGCCGACATTCCGCTGCTGCAACAGACCGCCGTGGCGCCGCCCTCTAACTGTGCCAGCCTTTGCTCAAAGGCAGAGATCGTGGGATTGCCGATCCTTGTATATGCATAGCCCATACTTTTATGCAAAAATACTTTTTCCAGTTCTTCCATGCTTTCATATCGAAAGGCCGAAACCTGCGAGATCGGCGGCAGGATCTCTCTTCCCGGATACTTTGCAATAGCAGATCCATGAAGCAGTGATGTATTAAAATTCATAATGGATTCTCCGAATTCAACAGTAGTTTATCGATTCGCATTTTCTTACCGGTCTTTATACTGAATTTATCAGTAGTTTATCGATTTGCATTTTCTTACCGGTCTGTCTGCGAATCAGGAAATCGGGCAGCTGCATAAAAACAACCCGGAAGTTTTCTGTGTACTCCCGGGCTGATAGTCTGCAATGAGAATCTGTTTCAATTCCGGATATCAGGACGAATGAGCGCGCTGCCAAACGCCCCGGCCATTGCACCAGCCCGGGAGTTATACATTCGGCAACACATATAGGTATGTAATAAAATCACGCAAGGATCATTCATGATATTATCCCCTTCACAATTAATTAGTAGTTTATTGGTTCTGAATTTTCATACCGGACTATACACTACCCAATTGATTAGTAGTATTTTGCCCAGTTTTTCATACCGAACTTTGTACCGTTAATCACCTATCATTTTAATAGGTCGTTGAAAGAATATCACAAATTACCTATCATGTCAATAGGTTTTTGCTGTATTTATGTAATGCGCAAAGCACAAAAAGGGAAAGCGATGCACCAATCACGCACCGTTTCCCAATCTTCATCCACTTCACAATATGATTATGATTATCATTCCCATAATACTTCTTTATGGTTATCTGTAAAAGACTCTTACTCTTAAGGCATTAAATCCATCAACGCCTTATACTACAAGGATTAATAAACAAAAGAACAGACCTTGGAAAGATTGGTTAGGGATCTTTTCAAGGTCTGTTACTATTGTTTTATTTTATTCTTTCAGGATAAGACAGTTTACCTCTGGGAGGATAATCTGCTTTGCCCTTGGACAGAAATTTCACTCCAGCTCTTTTAC
>JAEEKC010000104.1 GCA_016282215.1 Lachnospiraceae bacterium | reverse complement strand
TCGAATTACCTCGAAGCACTTTCCAAAACGAAGTATGTGGTCTTTGACAAGACGGGTACCCTGACCTGCGGAACATTCGAAGTCACGGGGATCTATCCGAGTGATGAAGAGCAACGGGATGGAATGGAGAACCTGACAAAAGACCAGAGGGATCTGCTGCAGATGGCAGCCTTGGCAGAGTGTGCATCTTCCCATCCGATCGCGAAGAGTCTGCAAAAAGCCTGGGGTCAGGAGATCGACCGCAGATGGGTGGACCGCATAGAAGAGATCAGCGGCCACGGGGTATCGGCCTATGTGAACGGTGCTCATATCCTGGCCGGCAATGACAAACTCATGTATAAAGAAGGCATTGTCATGAACATGCCGGGGAAACGAAAAGGACAGAAGCCGGCTGCTGCATTGGGGGCAGATGCCGGAAAGAAAGCAAAGCAGCAAGCTGCAAAGGATGATGCAGCTATGGCCGGCACGGTCGTTCACGTGGCGGAAGACGGTGTTTACAGAGGCTATATCCTGATCTCTGATAAGATCAGGGAGAATGCGCCCCGGGCGATCAAAGCCCTGCATGGCATCGGGATCAAAAAGACGGTCATGCTCACAGGGGATGAGATGCGTGCGGCGCAGAAGGTGGCCGATACCCTGGGGATCAGCGATTTTTCCGCAAGGCTCCTGCCGGCTGATAAGGTCAAAAGAGTTGAGGAGCTCTTAGAGAATAAAGCCGAGAAAGAAATGCTGGTATTTGTGGGGGACGGGATCAACGATGCGCCGGTACTCTCGAGAGCCGATATCGGGATCGCCATGGGCGGCCTCGGTTCGGATGCCGCCATTGAAGCAGCGGATGTGGTGCTGATGGATGATGATCCCATGGGACTTGTCAGGGCAATCAAAATGTCCGTTTCCTGTATGCGGATCGTTTATGAGAATATCTGGTTTGCCATTGGCGTCAAACTGGTCTGCCTGCTGCTCGGTGCGCTGGGTATTGCCAATATGTGGCTGGCCATCTTTGCAGATGTTGGCGTAATGGTGCTTGCAGTCCTGAATGCCATGCGGGCGCTGATCAGTGTAAGATCGGTTTAAAAGGCAGTGAAGTCCGGTATGAAAATAACGGTATGTAAGGTATGAAAATTTGGAGCCGGAAAATGACTGAAAAAGAGAGAAAAAGTGTTTTCAATGTAAATATTGCACGTTTTATTGCATTTTTTGAAAAGTATGTATGATACAATAACTGTAATCTCACCAAGAAGTGGTGTGGATAACCCTCATAATCCCCAATTATGATTGAAAAGGCAGCCTGAGGCTGCCTTTTCGTGTTATCTGCGTTTTTCTGTGTTTAGTAAGCCTTAGTAAGCCAGCGCTTTCTCTTCACCGTTCTCAACGCGCAGGCCGCCCTGTGCGAGAGCAAGGAGTTCATCTTCACCCGGATAAACCGTGAAGGGAGCCATCCACTCGCATCTTGCCTTCAGACCGTCTACTACGTAAGTATCATAAGCGATACCGCCGGTCACGATGATACGGTCAACTTTGCCTGACAGTACACAGCACATGGAGCCGATATCCTTTGCTACCTGCATGATGAAAGCATCGCGCAGCTCAGCTGCTTTTGCATCGCCTTCATCAGCCATCTTGTCGACATCGCGCATATCGTTGGTATTCAGATAAGCGTTGAAGCCGCCGTTTCCGACTGCTTTCTTGTAAACTTCTTTCTCGGTATATTTGCCGGAGAAGCACATCTTGATCAGCGCGCCGGTAGGAACTGCGCCTGCCCGCTCGGGTGAGAATGCGCCGTCACCGTCAAGGGCGTTGAAGACATCGATGACGCGTCCTTTTTCGTGAGCGCCGACGGAAACACCGCCGCCCATGTGAACAACCACCAGGTTCAGGCTGTCATAAGCCACACCGTTTTCTTTTGCATAGCGTTTTGCAACTGCTTTCTGATTCAGTGCATGGAAAACGGAAGTGCGGGGCAGCTCGGGAATGCCGGAATAGCGGGAGATGGGAGCAAGCTCGTCAACAACAACCGGATCTACGATATAGGAAGGCTTTCCGATGGACTCACCGATCTCTCTGGCCAAAATGCCGCCGAGGTTGGAAGCGTGCTGTCCCTGCTTGCCGATCTTCAGATCTTCGAGCAGCTCATCGCTGACTTCGTAGGTACCGCCGGGGATGGGTTTGAGCATGCCGCCGCGGCCGACGATGAGATCAAGAGAATTGATATCGAAATCTTTGGAAGCAAGAAGGTCCAAAATGATCTGTTTGCGGAAATCCTTCTGGTCTACGATGGAAGCATACTGAGCGATCTCCTCGGTGGAGTGACGCAGAGTTTCTTCGAATAACAGGGTCTCATCCTCGAACACACCGATCTTGGTGGAGGTGGAACCCGGATTGATGATCAAACTTTTCTTTGCCATGAAAATTCTCCTTTCTGATGCTTAACGATCACTGTTTCTATATACCGGTGATCACTGTTTCTATATACCGGTGATCACTGTTTCTATATACCGGTGATCACTGTTTCTATATACCGGCGATAACGGTTTCATGGCTTCCCCCTGGGGGGCGCTAAGCGCCAGTGGCGCTTGCTCAGCGCGGACCGAGCCGGCAGGCGAGACAG
>JAEEKC010000103.1 GCA_016282215.1 Lachnospiraceae bacterium | reverse complement strand
TTCAGGAAGGAGAATGCAAGGTCGGGATCTGCACAGTCAGTGGTAACTGCGATACCGGATGCTACGTTAAGGGTATCACCATAGGTATGCCATCTGTTTTCCATACCTTCTTCAATGGTAAGTCCAAGAGGAACATAGTTAGCGCCTTCATTCTCAAGACCGGTATTTCTGAAGGAGTCGTTGATCTGCATGAAATCCCAGTACTGATCGCACATACCAAGAACGTTACCGTTGGAAAGCTTAGCGATATAATCGTCATACTTCTGGGTACCGAAATCTTTGTCAACGATGCCCTTAGCATACTCTTCGTTCAGCTTCTTGAAGTATTTCTTTGCGGTATCGGTGGTGTTGTAGTCAACGATCGTAGGATCCTTGCCGTCGAAGTCTACGATAACGGAACCATCGTTCGGATATCCGTCCAGGAACTGAGGTGCGTTCTCAATACAGAAGTATCTCCAGTCATCGCAAAGGCAGGTGTAAGGGATTACATCAATGTCGTTGCCGTTTGCATCCTTAACGGTAGGATTTGCTGCGTAGTATCTCTCAAGAAGATCGAAATACTGATCAAGTGTCTTGATCTCCGGATAGTTGTCCCAAGCAAGAACTCTTGCCTGTACCCAGAAAGCTTCGTCATTGTGGGTTGTACCGGTAGGCTCGCCCTTGGTGTTCTGGAATACGTTACACCAGTAGATCTTGCCATCATCCTGACGGAACTGATCCCACTCAGCCGGTGTATAGTAATTTGTCAGGTTCGGATATTTGCCGCTCTCAAGATACTCATCCCAAGCTACCAGAGCGCCTTCTTCATAAAGATCCTTGCAGCCGTCGCCGCCATCGATCAGGTCGGGATAGGTACCGGAAGCGATAATGGAACCGATTGCTTCAGATACGGTCTGGCCGGTCAGCCATGTCTCTTTCAGGCGAACGCCGGTCTTCTGAGCGATCAGGTCCTGAATCTCGTTGTTGCCGCTGTTGATCTCAGTTCCGGGCATGCCGCCGAAGAATGTGAAATCAACGATGTCGCCCTCTGCTACTTCGCCGCCATCATCAGCTGCGCCGCCGTCATCAGATGCTGCTGCACCACCGTCGTCGCTGCTGCCGCCATCATCCGTTGCTGCTGCGCTGCTGCCGCTGTCTGCTGCTGCGCCTGCATCGCTGCTACCGCCATCAGCTGCTCCGCCGCCGCAACCTGCAAGCATGGAAACAACTAATGCGCTGGACAAAAGTGTTGCCAAAAGTCTCTTTTTCATCCTTTTCTCCTTTCATAAAAAAAGAAATGTGTTTGCTTTGTACCACGATTATAAAGCAAGGTCACATTTCTTTTCGCCCGATAAAGTATAGATGAAAAACCGAAAAATTATAGATTTGTGAACGTTTTGTGAATACAATTATTCCGGTTTCTTATCCCTCCTGTATTTACTCGGCGTGCATCCCATTCTTTCGATGAATTTCTGCACGAAGTAATCACTGTCCTTATAGCCCACATCCTCTGCGATATCTATGATCTTGCGATCCGAAGATACCAGCATTTTCGCGGCCTGGTTGATCCTGTAATCCGTCAGGTAATCCTTAAAGGAAACCCCGTATTTTTTCTTGAACATCTGTCCGAGGTAAGCATTATTGATATAAAGTTTCCGGCTCAGCTCACGAAGTGAGATATTTTCCGCATAATGCTCCCGGATCTCTTTTTCCACATCATTCAAAACGGAGTGTGCCGACTGGGAGCGCAGCTGCGCGATATACTTGGCATATTCGCAGCAAAAACTGATCATGCACTCGCTGTTGCCCCAGACCAGACTCCGTTCAAAGGAGCTTTCGCTGATAAAAGTCATGATCTCTTCGTGGTTGACTTCCGGATCCTGCTCCGTCGCGATGCGGATCAGCTGATACAGCAGATAGGAGATATTAAAGTTAACGGTCTCTTCTGTCAGGTTTTTCTCTTTTACTTCAATATAGAACTCATAGACCAGGTCGTGGATCTTGCGGACATCATCCAGCTCGATGGCCTGCACCAGCTCATCCATCAATTCGTTATAGGTGATCCTGGTGTACCTGCCCGAATCGTAGGTGCCGATGAGTTTTGCCACCATATTCCTGCCAAGGTAAGCACTCTCGATCTCCGCCAGACGCTGCTGTTCTGCCTGCTTTTCTTCTTCCGCATGGGAGATCTTGCGCATGATCTCGGTCAGTTCATCCGGGTCCACGGGCTTTAAGAGATAATCCAGGCAGCCCATCCTAATGGCCTGCTGCGCGTAGCCGAAATCATCATAGCCGCTCATGATCACAAAGTAAGCATTGGTTAACTCTCTGCTCTTTGCCTGTTCCATCAGTTCAAGCCCCGAACACTCCGGCATGCGGATATCCGTCAGCACTACATCCACTTCATTTTTTTCCAGAAAATCAAGGGCCTGGCTGCCGTTCTCGAGGCAGGCAGCGATCTCAAACCCCTCTTTTTCCCAGTCGATGAGAAGGGTCAGTCCCTGTGTGATAAATGGTTCGTCGTCTACGATCAGTACTTTCATAAATGAATAACCCTTTCGGTTATGGTTCTTTGTTTCATCGCTCTTCGTGCGGGATCACAAGACGGATCTGTGTGCCGACGCCCGGTTCGGAGTCGATCTCAAAGACTGCCTTTCCGTCCGTCACCAGCTTCACGCGCAAAAGGGCGTTCATGATCCCGATATGGGAGCTGCCCTTTATGTTCTGAATGCTGACATCTTTCGCGCGGCTCCGGATATCGGCGATCGTTTCTTCATCCATGCCCATGCCGGTATCTTCCACCTCGATGGTCACGGCTTTTTCATCCCGGCT
>JAEEKC010000102.1 GCA_016282215.1 Lachnospiraceae bacterium | reverse complement strand
TTCATATTTGGAGTAGGTCATTCTTTTGATCTTCAGCAAGGCTGCGACCTGCTCCTGGCTTTCCTGATGCGCTTTTCGGATCTTGCTGAGACGGTTTTCATACTGTTTCATTTTTTTCCCTTTCGTTAACCTGTTCTTCTTATTTTTACCGCCGGTTTTTTCATACAGGGCCTTATACTGGCTGATCTGTCAGTAAATCCCCGGCTGCCGCAGCAACATAAAAACTCCCCTCACGCAGAAATCGGGACAGAAGACGTCCCGGTTTCATAACTGAGTATAGATGGAATTTGCATGGAAAAGTGAGAATGACCATATAAACACTAAGTTTTATCAAAATGCACAAAAAATCATCTGTTCTATGTACGGCGGGAAGGGGATTTACTATTAAAAAAAAACGTGCTATAATTGCATGGATTGTGGTCTTGATGATCAAAGGGTACTAGATGATGTGACTATTCAGAACTATTCAAATGGGTTCTGAATAGTAAGTACAATGAGGGATGATCAGGTATGGGTCAAAAAGTGAGGCTGACGGGGCGGCTCCAGATGTATATGCAAGTGACGCTTGTACTGGGTGTGCTGCTCGCGTTTGTGGATATCTGGATCTACACGATCGATTTAAGAGCCGGTCTGGTGCTTTCCGGGTTTGTGGTCCTGTATTTAATCCTGTCGCTTATCAATGTTTATTTTGCCAAGACGGTGCTGGCCAGGGAAATGATCAGCTTTGCCACATCGTATGGGCAGATCCAGAAGATGCTGCTGCGGGATTTTGAAGTGGCAACGGCGATCCTCGATGAGAACGGTAAACTGCTCTGGACGAACCGTGAATTCGAGACGGCCATCGGTAAGCAAAAGGGTTTTTCCAAGGATATCAGGAATTATTTTCCTTCCATCACACAGGAGCGTTTTCCGAAAGAAGATAACGAGCTGACGCAGGTCAGTTTTTCGCACGGTGACCTGGAATATACGGCAAAAATGCGGCGCATTCCGCTCCGGGAGATGGTGGAAAACAGCGACATCTTCACGGTGGATGAGGGCTTTGACGGCTCCATGGTCGCGCTCTATCTCTTTGATGAGACGGCGTTAAAACTCGCCCTTCGCGAAACGGACAACCAGTCACTTTGCGTGGGTCTTTTGTATATCGATAATTATGAAGAGGCGCTGGAAAGTGTCGAAGAAGTCAGGCGTTCTCTTTTAACGGCTTTGATCGAGAGAAAGCTGAACAAATACTTTGCTTCTTATGACGGCATAGTCAAAAAACTCGAGAAGGACAAGTTCTTCCTGATCCTGCGCAAGCAGTCCTTAAAGCAGCTTAGGGATAACCGTTTTGATCTTTTGGAGGATGTCAAGACGGTCAATATCGGAAATGAGATGTCGGTGACCTTGAGTATCGGTATCGGTTCGGACGGTCTTTCCTACGGACAGAATTATGAATTTGCCAGGACGTCCATCGATCTGGCGCTGGGACGCGGCGGCGATCAGGCAGTCGTCAAGACACCCGAAGGTGTCAGCTATTACGGCGGCAAGAGTCTTTCCATTGAAAAGAACACGAGGGTGAAGGCCCGTGTGAAAGCGCTGGCGCTTAAGGAGATCATCACGGCCAAGGATAAGGTGATGGTCATGGGGCATCAGGATGCGGATGTGGATGCATTCGGTGCTTCCGTCGGGATCTACCGGATCGCGAAAGCACTTGGCCGCGGCGCATATATCGTAGTCGACAACATCAATACAAACCTACAGCCCTGGGTGGACGCTTTTAACGGTCTCGATGCAGACGAAGTGACCGTGGTCGGAAACGAACGGGCGAAGGAACTGGCGGATGAAAACACGGTGCTGGTAGTTGTGGATGTGAACAAGCCCAGCCGTACCCAGTGTCCGGAGCTTTTGAAGATCTGCCGCAGCGTGGTGGTGCTCGATCATCACAGACAGGGCGAAGAGGTCATCGAAAATGCGACGCTTTCCTATGTGGAGCCCTATGCGTCATCCGCCTGCGAAATGGTGGCCGAGGTTCTGCAGTATATCGGCGACGGCGTCAAGATCCGGTCCTTAGAGGCGGATTGCATCTATGCCGGTATTGTGCTCGATACCTCAAACTTTATCAATAAAGCAGGCGTCCGTACTTTTGAAGCAGCAGCTTTTCTGCGCAGGAACGGTGCCGATGTTACCAGAGTCCGGAAGATGTTCCGCGAGAATGCGGATGATTACAGGGCAAGGGCCGATGCGGTCAGACAGGCAAAGATCTACCGCGGCGAGTATGCAATCTCGGCCAGTTCACCGGACCGCGGCAGCGCCCCCACTGTTGTGGGAGCCCAGGCTGCAAACGAACTTTTGAATATCACCGGGATCAAGGCCAGCTTTGTGCTGACGCCCTGTAACGGCAAGATCTATATTTCCGCCCGCTCCATTGATGAGGTCAATGTGCAGATCATCATGGAACGGCTTGGCGGCGGCGGACATATGAACATGGCGGGCGCGCAGCTGGAAGGCGTGACCGTGGAAGAAGCCATTGCAAAACTCGAAGCAACACTTGATGAGATGAAGGAACAGAAGGAGATCTGACAGAAAAACGCTGCAGATCGGTAAGGAGGATCGTGTGAAAGTTATTTTACTCGAAGACGTAAAAAAAGTCGGAAAAAAGAATGAGACAGTTGAAGTATCCGAAGGCTATGCCAAGAACTTCCTTTTTAAAAAGAAACTGGCAACGCCCGCGACGGCAGCCAGCGAAAATGATGTGAAATTAAAAAAGCAGCATGAAGAAAAAGTCGCTGCGGAGAATCTGGCGAATGCACAGGCTTTTGCGAAAGAACTGGAAAACCAGAAGGTGGAAGTAAAGCTGAAGGCCGGAGCCGGCGGCGCGGCATTCGGTTCCGTATCCGGAAAAGAGATCGCCAAGGCCTATGAAGAGCAGTTCGGAAAAGAAATAGACAAAAAGAAATTCGTGATGCCGGAACCGTTAAAGAATTTCGGCACATACGAGATCAAAGTAAAACTGCATCCCCAGGTGACGGGAACCCTGCGGGTCAGCGTAACGGAAATGTAAGGATTTGAGGTTGTTATTCACGATCGGTGAGTATAGAAGGAATGGGTTACGAAAATGCCGGAAGGAAATGAACAGATCTTAAAAAGGGAAATGCCTTATTCATCGGAAGCAGAGCGGGCGGTGCTTGCCAGTATCCTGATGGATAAGGATCAGGTATATGTGGCGCAGGACTACCTGACGCCGGAGGATTTTTATAATAAGGGAAACGGCGCGATCTTCCGCGCAGTCTGCGAACTGACAGATGCGGGAAAAGAGATCGACCTGGTCATGGTACAGAACCGCCTGCGGGAAATGGGAATGCCGCCGGAAGTCTGCAGCATGGATTTCCTGCGAGACCTGCCCGGTGATGTATATTCTACGTTTCATGTGGAATCCTATTGTAAGATCGTTGCAGACAGATCGCTGCTTCGAAAGCTCATCAGAGTCAGCGACCAGATCTCAGGCGAATGCTTTGACGGCAAGGATGACACCGAAGCCATTCTGGAAATGGCGGAGAAGCAGATCTTTGAACTGACGCAAAAGCGCAATACCGGGGAATTTGTTCCGATCCGCAAGATCGTTGCAAACGCCATGGACAGGATTGAAATGGCAAGCAGGATGTCCGGCAATGTTACCGGTGTTCCTTCCGGATTTATTGATCTTGATTATAAAACAGCAGGTTTTCAGAATTCGGATCTGATCCTGATTGCGGCAAGGCCTTCTATGGGAAAAACCGCCTTCGTCCTGAATATCGCGGAATATGCCTGCATGCATGAGAACAACACCGTTGCGATCTTTTCCCTCGAAATGAGTAAGGAACAGCTGGTGAACAGGCTTCTTGCCATGGATTCCAAGGTGGATGCGCAAAAGCTTCGAAGCGGCAGCCTGACGGATGATGACTGGGATAGCCTGATCGAAAGCGCCGGCCGGATCGGCACCAGCAGGCTGATCATAGATAATACGCCGGGCATGACCTTCTCTGAACTGCGCAGCAAGTGCAGAAAGTTCAAGATGGAACATGATATGAAACTGGTGATCATCGACTACCTGCAGCTGATGCGCGGCAACGGAAAGTCCGATTCCAGACAGCAGGAGATTTCAGAGATCTCCCGTTCCTTAAAAGCGCTGGCCATCGAGCTTGACGTGCCGGTGATCGCACTGTCGCAGCTTTCCCGTGCGGTGGAAAGCAGGCCGGATAAAAGACCGGTGCTTTCGGACCTTCGTGAGTCGGGAGCGATCGAGCAGGATGCCGACGTGGTTATGTTTATCTACAGGGATGAGTATTATACCAAAGAAAAGAGCGAGGAAAAAGGAATCGCCCAGGTCATCATCGGAAAACAGAGAAACGGCCCGCTGGGTACGGTGAAGCTGGTATGGCTGCAGGAATACACAAGATTTATGAACATGGATCACAGCCAGAGAAATCTGCAGGATGACGGTGAATGATCACATAATCATAAAAAAAGCAAAAGCACGGGATGACCCGTGCTTTTTTGCTTTTGCCGTAAGTGAATACTTATCAGCCTTCTTCGATAGCGCCGACAGGGCAGCCACCTTCGCAAGCGCCGCAGTCGATGCACTTTTCTGCATCGATCTCGAACTTGCCGTCGCCCATAGCGATAGCGCCTACAGGACAGGTTGCCTCACAAGCACCGCATGCTACACAAGCATCACTGATCACTCTTGCCATAATAATACACCTCCGTTTGCATTAGTACATATCACATACATGCATAGTATAACCGCATTTGGTCAGAAAAACAAGACTAAACCGCTAAGGCCTGAGAAATTCACGAAAAATCCACAGATGGAAAAATATAAATAAAAAAACACCCTCTGTCAGATTTGCGACCGGCACAGGATCCGCCGTTACATGACAGGGGGTGTTTTTTTATTATTGTTTTTTGTTATCCCTACACAAAAACAACAGTGTTTTACGATCGGATGGATCGGTCATCGCCCAAAAGGATCCCGTGAAATCATAGCATGATCGGTAACCTGTTCCATCACAAGGAGAAGAGTCCGGCTCTGTGCCTGCCAAAAATAAAAGTAAACTGTTTTGTATCATTTTTTGTGAAAATACACCGATGGCGGTGAAATCAGATAAGCACGGACCGCTTACCCAAAAGATCGGGAATCATTATCAGAATGGGCTATTCCCGTAAGGCCCGAACAGAACGGTTTTGCGTCCGAAAACCAAATTGCAATGCTGCCCTCCTTTCCGGTACGGATTGAAACGGACGTTTCTCCTGCCTGTATTATAGGTTGCGGCGGGCAGGCTTCGCAAACGATAAGTTAGTGTTTTTATGGACATTTTTAATTTATGAAAAACCGTGAAAATTCTGTTAAATCGGGGGTGAAACGGTGCTGTGACTTGACGAAAGGGCTTTTTCGCAATAAAATATAGATAAGTAGACAGGGGGCCAAAAACTACTGATTAAGGAAAAATGATATGAAAATTGAACGTGTGAATGACAGGCAGATCCGTTGCACTCTGACGGGCAAGGACTTGTCAAGCAGACAATTGAAGATCAGCGAGCTGGCCTACGGTTCGGAAAAGGCGAAGAGTTTGTTTCGGGATATGATGAAGCAGGCTGAGCATGAGTTCGGGTTTGTGGCGGATGATATTCCGCTGGTGATCGAAGCGATCCCGGTCAATGCCGACAGCATCATCCTGATCATCACCAAGGTGGATGATCCCGAAGAACTCGATACCCGCTTTTCCAAATTTGCACCTTCTGTCAGTGTCAGCGATGAGGAAGAATCGGATACGTCTTATCTGTCTGATGATTTCGCGCGCGGCATGATCAATATGCTTCGTGAGATGCGCGATACGCTTGAGAAGGTTCAGCCGGATGATTCCGCGGGGACGGAAGATAAAACCGATTCCGGAAAGAGGACATCACCCTGTACATTATGCGCCGGACTGGATGAGTTAAATTCATTCGCAAAAAGCGTGGCAGGTTTTTATCATGCACATTCCTCGTTGTACAAGGATGAGGAGGGCAGATATCATCTTTACATGGATCCCGAGGATACGGAGACACGCACATTTGCAAGAGTCTGCAATATCGCATCGGAGTTCGGTCTGCTGACGCCTGCGCCGGCATCTCGTATCTCCTATATCAAAGAGCACTTCGATGTGATCATTCCGGAAAAGGCAGTGGAGGCTCTGCTGCAGGTATAAGACCCTTCATAGATCAGCCATGATTTATCAGGATAAAAAAGCGGGAGCGCAGGCTCCCGTTTTTCTATGGATTGGATCATCTTTGCTTATTGTGCAGCCGGTGCGTTATGGATCGCCTCCATCAGGTCATCGATGTCGATGCCGTGTACCATTGCCGCTTCTTCAAGGCTTTCTCCCTGGGAAGCAGGACAACCGATACAATGCATGCCGGTCGATAAAAGCACGGGTACAACATCCGGATCCTTCATCATGATCTCTGCGATCGTCATATCCTTTGTGATTCCTTCATGTGCCATCTTATATTTCCTCCTTGTGACCAGTTGTTTTCGGCTCCGAATTTTCATCGGATGATAATCTTTGTTGTCGTTATGACCCGGTTTTGTACCGGACGACCCTAACATCATATCATAAACTTGCGCCTGTGCGAACTCTTTTCCTGACTTCACAAAAAATTCACATCCAGTGGAATCGCGGGTTTTCTGCACACAATTACAAACAATTCTACCACAACTTGTATAGTTTATCCAAAAGGGCACTAATTACTGTATACAATATACACAACTTTTCGGCATTTTGACCGAAAATCACTTTTTCATACAGTCCCAGGCTATAATTTGTATACAAAAAAGAACATCCCCCTGTCTTGACTGCCTAAAATGGATTCGATATACTCTCAATTAGAACAGTAACGATTCCTGATTTTGGAAAAACAGATCCGCGCTCTTTACGGATTTCTTTTTTTCACTTCGGATCAGCGGATCGCTGCAAAATAACATCACATTTAATAGGAGGCAGTTACCAATGAGAGAAGAATGGACTGGTTTTACCGGCGGTAAGTGGGTAGACGAGATCAACGTGCGTGATTTTATTCAGAAGAATTACACACCGTATGATGGAGATGATTCCTTCCTTTCCGGCCCCACACAGAACACAAAGGACCTTTGGGCACAGGTTATGGACCTGACCAAGCAGGAAAGAGAAGCAGGCGGCGTGCTTGATATGGATACCAAAGTGGTTTCCACCATCACATCCCATGGCCCCGGCTATCTTGACAAGAGCAAAGAGACCATCGTTGGTTTCCAGACTGACAAGCCCTTCAAGCGCTCCATGCAGGTTTACGGTGGTATCCGTATGGCAGAGAAGGCTTGCGCAGACAACGGTTACACTGTAGATCCTGAGATTTCCGAGTTTTTCACCGTACATCGTAAGACTCACAATGCAGGATGTTTTGACGCTTATAACGCTGAGATGAGAGCTTGTCGTTCTTCTCATGTTATCACAGGTCTTCCGGATGCTTACGGCCGTGGCCGTATCATCGGTGACTACAGACGTATCGCTCTGTACGGTATTGACAGACTGATCGAGGACAAGCAGGCACAGAAGGATTCCACCGGCCGTGTTATGACAGACGATGTGATCCGTCTTCGTGAAGAGCTTTCCGAGCAGATGACCGCTCTGAAGATGATGAAGGAAATGGCTGCTTCTTATGGCTGTGATATTTCCAAACCGGCTAAGAACGTTCAGGAAGCAATCCAGGCTACCTACTTCGGATATCTTTCCGCAGTAAAAGAGCAGAACGGTGCTGCAATGTCCCTCGGACGTACCTCTACCTTCATTGACTGCTATGCAGAGAGAGATCTGAAGAACGGTACTTTCACTGAGGAGCAGATCCAGGAGTTCGTAGATCACTTCATTATGAAGCTTCGCTGCGTAAAATTCGCTCGTACACCTGAGTACAATCAGATCTTCGCAGGCGATCCGGTATGAGTTACAGAGTCCCTCGGCGGTGTAGGCGTTGACGGTCGTCACATGGTTACAAAGATGAGCTTCCGT
>JAEEKC010000101.1 GCA_016282215.1 Lachnospiraceae bacterium | reverse complement strand
TTACAAAAAGCCCTGTTGTCCTTAAAAGCAAATGCCAGCGCTATACCGATTGCGTAATAAGCAATATTACCAACTATAAACGCCCAAAACATGATGCGTTCTATGTTTCCGACTTTTGCAAGAAATAATGCCGATACAAATATCAATGATGCGGCAAATGTGATATACCGGATCCAGCCCAGTTTTCGCCTTGGCGCCCCGGACTCTTTATAGGGAAGAAAATCCAGCACCATCGCAGTCCAACAGGCATATCCGCACCATCCCCGTCCGAAGATCAGCGGACCGAATATCTTTGCGACCGCGTAATGAATGGTTGCAGCCTCAAAGACCCCTGTGAAGAGATAATACCAGAATCCTTCGATCTGCATATTTTCCTGACAGATGAGCCCCAGGTAGATCAGCATATATAATCCGACCAGCAGCTGCACAATGCGGCGGGCATATTTGTATTTCCTTATGAAAAGAAATACGCCCAGCGATACGGATAACCCGATATAGCTGAAATTAAACAGATAAAACAGGTTATCTTTGGTCAGCCACAGCGTTATGGCTACTGTTTCAAATATTGCCAGCATTATGATCGGTAATCTGTATTGTTTCATACAACCTCTCCAATTGAACAGCAGTTGTTCGGCTCAGCATTTTCATACCGGGCTTTACACTGCCTCATTATTTGTTTTTCGGCTCCGCTATTTTCTATTGTAACATAGACTGCACAAAAATGTGAGATACGTTTTTCATTGCCCCCCAACACCCAGTCTGTCAAGAATATGTATTTTTCATCGGCATCCTATCCTACATCTAGCGGTTGCATAAATCGAACATTTGTTCTATTATTATGTTACATCTTTTTTTGGGGGTTTTGTTATGGCTGAAAGAATCGGATGTAAGGTCTATGTCGATGTAGGCGCAGAGTTTTCAAGCGACGGAATGCTCCGTCCGAAATATCTGATCTGGGAAGACGGAAGAAAATATGAGATCGACAGAGTCAGTAAAATAGAACGCTGTGCCTCCCGCAGAGCAGGTGGCGCCGGCATTCTCTATCTTTGTATGATTCGCGGAAAACCTGTCAGGCTTTTTTATGAAGAAAACTATCGCTGGTTTTTGGAATCCGGCTGAGGGCAGCTTAGCGGTTTTTGATCTCTATCCTGTCAAGAATCCCCTGCACGCCGACATTCCGGTGTGTCAGATACATTCTCATGACATCCTGTATGAATGTGCTGTCAGCGCCTGTTTTCTTTTGTATCTTCTTAGCATCACAGCGTTTGTCGATCAGCCGCATGATCTCGGATACCAGCGCATAACAGTCAATATCGCGGGTATCCGGCTGGGTTTCCTGACCGTTTTTTTCCTCGGTTTCCCGGTCTGTTTTCAGCCCGATCTCTCGCCCGGATTCCTGCCCGGTCTCCTGTCCGCTCTCCCGCCCGGTCTGCGACAGCAGTGCTTTCTTCGCATGCCCATAATATACGACCTTCGGTTTCAGCGCCAGCAGTTTATCCCAGCTGTCCCCGATCTGCGTCCTGCGATGAACCTCCAGTTCATAGAGCGGGTTTAAATCTCCCACGAACAGGCTTCCGTCATCGAGCAGAAGTGAAATACTGTCATCGCTGTGTCCGGGCGTAGGGATGATCTGTCCGTCTATCCCGAATTCTTTCAGCACCGCTCTGCTCTCCTCCGGGGAAAAGAACCTGACTTTCTCATCTTCGACCGCGCGAAACGCAGCGTTTTTTTCCTTTGCAAATACCGCATCCGACGCATGGATATAATCCCTTTGAACGTCGGCGGCAAGCAGGACTGCCCCCTGGTCTGCGATCTGCTGTGCGATGCCCATATGGTCCGGATGAAAATGTGAGATCAGAATAGCATCAATATCCTGCACACTGGTTTTGATCTCGCCCATGGCATGACAAAATGCCGGAAAAGTCCCCGCCCAACCGGTATCAAACAGGAGCTTCCCTGTATCGCCCTCGATCAGATATGTATTTGTGCTGCAATACTTCAGTTCATGAATACGCATCTTAGTTATACTTCAGTTCTGTAAGCGCCCAGTCATCCGTGGTGATCTCATACTGATTTCCGCAGTAGGGACAGTTTTTGTTTTTCGTTGCATCAAAACTTGCGCCGCAGGAAGGACATTCGATCCTCGTCATGGAAAAGTTTAAATTCACGGGAATGTCGGTGCGCCGTTTAAAGGTTGCTCTGAACACCTGGCTTTTGGCCTGTATCCCTTTCTCATTCGCATACAGCACATCAAAGTATGCCTTTGTCACAACCGTTACAAAATTCCCCTCATCCTGAAAACCCATGCATCCCAGGGCGCCGCCGTAATTCAAATCTATAATGTCCTTCATTTTCGGATCAAGTGCGCCTCCGTCATAAAACAAAAGGTCCCTCTCATCCCCGGAAAACACAGCCGTTTTGATCAGCGATATGGCCTTGCTCGTAAAATACTCATAGGAAAACTCCGGACTGACTTTTTTCATTCTTGTCTCAAAACTGCTTCTCGAACCTGCAGTTCCCATTTTTCCTGCAGAAGCGATCGCCTTTACGATCAGTCTCATGAATAAAAAATAAGCATACAGGACATAGCCCATGATCAGGCTTGCTAAGGGAAGTCCGATCAGCATACCGATCAGCGTCGGAATGTTTTTTGCCAGATTCTGCGGCAGGAATACGGCACCATTTAAGATACAGCCGAGAAGATACAGGCCGATCAGCGTGGCAATATAAAACTTGATATAGCCGGACTTAAACTCTCCCTTTGTCATGCCCGGTTCTTCTAAGAAATAATAGCCAGTTACTTTCGGAAACAGGTCATCCATCTGAAACCTGGTCCCGCAGTATTCACAGCCGTTTTGAAGGCCGGCAACAGTTGAAAGCGCACCGCAGCTTGGGCAGCAAAAGGGATCCTGATCCGGATGGGCGCCGGTCACCACATCTGTTATGGTTTCGTAAAGAACGCACTTGTGATCATCTTTGAAACAGATCTTACCGTCTCTGCTCACTTTTCGTTTTACGCCAAAGGGACTGAAACAGACGGTGCTCTCATAATGCGCATCCTTCCAGTTACTGCCGGCGTGGAATTTTCCGCTGCGTCCGTCTTCGCCGCGGGAATAGACATCATAATCCAGCCTGAGCCCTTTTTCCGCAAGCCTGTCATGCTGAAGTTTCAGCGCATAGGTGATATCGTTATCCGCAAAGGTAATGTCTTTTCCTTCGCTGATCGCCGCACTCAGGGACGCCCTGAACTCATTCAGTTTACGATTGAAAACTTCCGGAACTTCAACGATCTTAAATAAATTGTACCCCATAGAATCCCTCTTAATTCATCAGTTATTTTTCGGCTTCGTATTTCCATATCGGACTTTATACTGTGATCTACTCCGTCCTCAGGTCCAGATTGCCGGAAATATAGTACCGGTATCCCTTCTTTTTACAGTAGGTTTTGATCTTTTTCCGAAGCGCCTTGTCCTTCGTATACTCAAGCAGATAGACATCGCCGCCGCGCTTTTTCACTTTGGCTGCATACTTCAGAAAATAGTTCTTTTCGGATGTGTCTTTTTCCCCGAAGGAACCATCCTCCCAGTTCACTTTTGAAAAAACAGTCTCCTGATTGATCCCGTCTATGATGCCGAGTTTTTTATTGCGCCGCATATACTCCTTTACATAGATGTCGCCGCCGTTAATGAACACATAGAATCCCTGTTTCTTAAAGGCCTTCAGGATTTTTGTCAGGCCCTTATAGATCTTCTCGCTGCGGTAATGATAATAGACATCGTAATTATCGACAAAAAGTCCGTCTACGCCTTTTTTCCTAAGCTTTTCCGATATCCCTATGATGTGTTCCTGCCAGGCTTTCTGCGAAACGTCAACCCAGTATTCATCCTCCCAGTGTTCATACACTGACAGCGTATACCCTTTATACGTTTCAAAATAGGGCCGGAAATTTTCGATCGATCCGACATTGATATAACTGTAGACCACATGTCCGGCACTTTTCAGTTTTTTGATCTGCTTTTTGGAAAAACCCTGGGCATCGATCACCAGAATGCGGTAGTCCTGCATCTGCGGGATATCCTTCGGATCTGCTCCGAGAAAAACACCGTATTCGTATTTGAAACCGCCCTCTTTCGCACAGACAGATTTTGAAGCAGCAAAAAAGACTGCCATCAGCAGTATAAAGAATACGAATTGCCTTTTTATTACGGACGATTTCATGAAAGTCATTTTTGAATTCATCATGAATTTATTTCTCCGGTTTTTCCGAAACTCCGAAATTATTTTACCAGACATTCTGATCAGGGACAATACGCAAGCGGGCGAAACACAGATCCCGGACTCCATCTTAAGCCCGATCTTAAACAGGATACCGCATAAAATCAGCCCCGTCGTCCGAACGGGGCTGAAATACTTTTCTATACATTTTTATTGATCAGAAGATGACCTGATCGCCACCCATCTGCTTACCCAGATTTAACTTTTCTTCCGTTTCTGCGATAAAGCCGTCGATATCTCCGGAAAAATCGTATTCGTTCAGACCAAAGGTCATGGTAACGCTGACGCCGTCGCCTTCATAGAAGATAACTCTGGCTTTGATCTTTTCTCTCAAAGAAAACATTTTATTATACACTTCATCGCCATTTTTCTTCGGGAACAAAAGCAGGAATTCATCACCGCCCCATCTGCAGGGAGTTCCCAAACCGGCAAGCTCAGTTTGCAGGATGGATGCAACTTCTCTGATAACGATATCACCGCACTTTACGCCCTGCTCCTCATTCAGTTTCCGGAAGGAATCGATGTCACACATGCAAAGTGTGTAATTGTCTTTTTTATGTGATTTCAGGTAACTCTTGATCGCTTCGACAGCACCGCCCCTGTCCATAAAACCGGTCATCTCATCCGTACCTGCCTGCAAAGCAGGTCCTTCTGCCGCCGGTGCACCGCCCGCTTCGGGAGCCGGAGCACTGATGCTGACACCGGGGATTGAAGCCGGCTCTGCCGCACTTCCCCTGCCTCCACTCGAACCGTACTTTCTTTTTTTACAGTTGGAACATTCCCAGACTTCCTCTTCTTCCGGGCCCGAAATCTTTACCCAGTCATGTTTTCCAACTCTGCAAGCCAAATCCTTAATACCAGCCATTTTTCCAGATCCTTTCTTAATGATATTTTTCTATATCCTTTTCTGTTATGGCACCCTCAATACTATCAACTATCTTTACAATATATCATAAATCCATGTTTTCGTATACAAAATATGTAATTTGCACGAAAATTTTTCAGATTTGCACAGTTTTTTCGAGCAAAAAACTCCAAAAATCATCAAATCTTGATATTATGATGACAACAGCAAACAACACTTCGCCTGTCATACAGGCGTAGCGCGAATACATAGCGTGCAAATGACCATATGCAACAAAATACAGTTCATAGCAATCAAAATCCAGGATAAGTCCGGAGATACGAAAATTGTCAGAAGAACTGAAAGTCATCACAGAAGATATGTACACAAGAACAAGGACGCTGTCATGCGACATGAATGCAAAAAAAGAGGAATAGACCACCTGAAAGTAGTCTATTCCACTGAACAGCCCAGGCGTGTAAACAGATCAGTCGCTGTGTTCCTGATCCTGCACATTGTCACAGATGATGGCCAGTGCGATGACCAGATCCTCTCTGCTCTCATCCAGGATTGTGATACGATAGCAGTCCTGCCAGATAGTACGGTCTGTATCCACATGGCCGATGACCACAGAGCCCACCTTGATATCATAATCATATCCCATCAGATCTCCGGCAATATGCAAGTCCTCGCCATTTACCTTTCCGGTTAATTCCGGGTTCGTCAGTTTAAATTTCTTTTTGATCTTTGCGATCTCATGTTTCTCTTTCTCTATGCTGTACTCCGGCAAAAGGGCAATGAGTTTTTTCTTCAGTTTTAAAACCTCCTGTCCGTCTTTTTGAATAGAAAAATTCAGCCTGGTCAGATCGCCTTCCACATGATATACGGTTGTTTCATTGGCGTCGAAAACATCAAATTTCGGCTTTAAGGAAATGGCTTTCTGCCTCATGTAAAGAGAAATCTTTTCTCCCGTTGAGGTATTGGGCTGCTGCGATGCCGAAGACTCGGTAACGACTTCGCCGTTTTCCAGTTTCTTGATCACTTCCAAAAGCTCATCCACCGCCCTGTCTGCCGTAGACGTCCCTTCATCTTTGTGCCCCAAATACAGATCCATTCCCGCATTTGCCGCCGTATATGCACTACTGACACCGGTTGCGCCGATCTTGCCCATGATGACATTCTTGCCGTGAACCCTGACAAACACATCAAAATCGCCTGTTACAAATTTATACATCACCGCAGGGGTTCCGTTGATATCACCCATAACAGGTACCCCAAAACTCACCTTCACCGGCAACAGTTTCTCATACAGATCCTGATCTGTGAACTGCTGCGTGTTCTTCACACTGGCAAAGCCCATATTCCCTCCGGTCGACATATCAAAAAAGCCCATGATTTCATCCTCCTGAATCTATCGATTTTTCTTTCCGGTCTTTACACCACCTGTTGGTTTACTTTTTATTTTACCAACCTGATCCTTGCTCTTTCCGGATTTCTTTCAAACGCAAGCCGGATGATGAGAGCGAACATCGCACCGGCTGTCTGATAACTGTTCCCCGCTGAACTGACTGATTTTTCGTAATCATTATTCAGATAAAAACACGGCAGGTTCAAGGAATCATTGATCGTAACGGAAACGATGTCATCAAAATTTACCGACCATTGTTTTTTCTTTGTAAAAAACCTGCAGGCTCTGTCCGTGATGATATAAAACTCTTTTCCCTTGCCGAACAAAGTCGTATCCACCAAAATATAGATCCGTTCTCCCGACTCAAGATATTGATCGAAGCGTCCCCTTAAGGCATCAATCCTTTCACTACGGACATTTGCCATCGCTGTTCCGTCGTCTTTTTGCGTTATTTTACTCAGGTAATCCTCTATCATTTCAGCGGAATCCATTTCATCCATACAGTATTTCCATGATTTGAGGCACTCTACCGTATTCTTCTTGGACATCAGACTTTCGAAATCAAGATCAACGCTGAACAGATCGCTGTCAAAGTAGTCGCTCCCCTGTTTCTTTGTTTCCTCTTCCGCATCGAATGAAGAATTACAATACGGACATACCCACTTATTTCTCTGTTTTTGAAGTTCTCCCAAACAATTCGGACACTTCTTTGTTTCCATAGTCTTTTCCTCCCCGGAATTTTTCAATATTTTTTGGCTCCGTATAAATTTAAAATTTTTGGAATTATAGTTTGTGGCTAATTTTTCAAACATCCAATAGGAATAACATATACGCCATCTTCACGCTTATAACCAAATGGTGTTCCGGTAAGAAATCTATGCAATATTATACGCATTTTACTGGGTTTTGCAACGGCCAGCGAAGAGATTTGTGGTATTTTAGCGAAGAAATTTGTGGTAAATAAACGAAGAGATTTGTGGCGCTTTGGCGCAAATACTCCGGCATTGCTTTCAATAAGCAAATGCCGGAGTATCGCTTTTTCTACATATCAGGTTTGATTGAAGATAATTACTTCGTTATTTAACAGTCACTTTCACTTCCTTGGCTAATCCGTTTCTGGAATATACATATACCGTACATGTCCCGGCGCTCTTGCCTGTGACAACGCCCTTTTTGGATACCGTTGCGATGCTCTTATCAGAGCTTGCATAACGGAACTCTGTTGCATGGGCATTGGTCAGCTGTTTTTTCTTTTTGTCAACAAGAACCGTCTTCGCCTGAACCTTGGCGGTCTTTCCCTTTTCTACAGAAATCTCCTTCGTGATCAGCTTGATACTTTTGGCATTTGTGTACTTCGAATTCTTTCGTCCGACCACATGGCCTGCGATCGTATTTGCCAATTTTTTACCGTCTTTCTTTGCTACAACTTTAACCTTAAAATTCTTCTTTAAGTTGAGTTTTTTACCATTCACTTTTGTAATGGTGACGGAATTATTCTTCGTGGTCTTTGTTGCCTTCTTAGTAAACTTATTGCCGCAGTATGCTACATATACTTCGTAATTATCTGCGCCTTCTACCTTGCCCCATGCGATCTTGATCTTAGATCCCGTCTGTGTCACCTTGAAGCCGGCATTTATAGCCAGTTCCCTTGTCGCGGGCGTTTCAGCCGTTGAAGGTTCAGGAGTTTCAGCCGTTGAAGGTTCAGGAGTTTCCGTCTTCTTAACATCGACTGTCAACTTAACAGCTTCACTCGGATTCTTATCTTTGGTCCCCGCAACGCGGATCAGTATGTCTCCGGCAGAAAGATTCTCTATCTTTGTGCTACCCTGAGGTACTGCAGTCCAGGTTTTACCGTTATCCACAGAGTATTCCATGGTATCGTTAAGACCTGTAATGGTTCCATCTTTCGCAGTAGCATCGCTTACCTGTGTGGCAGTGATTCCCTCAGGCTTATTCTGGTCCACCTTTCCAATTGTCACTCTTAGATTAGCTGCCTTGCCATCTTTGAGATTTTCATCACCTTTTGCTTTATACCATACATAATAAGTGCCTGCACTTGTTCCTGTCGGGATCGACGTGGTAAACTTTGCTGCTTCCGGCGCGTTTTCGTTTTCGGTAACAGCATAATACATTGTACCGCCCTTTGCTTCCCCGGCGGTCACCAGTTCCTGCGCCGAACCAGTGTAAGTCAGGTTCTTTGCTATGGGTGCTTTGGTAACGATTGCTGTATCCTGCGGGATCTCGCCAGTCTTCATGTACTGGGTTCTGGTACTGCCATCATAGACCGACCAGGTGCTGTTATCGGTGGAGACCAGAATTCCAAGGCCTTCATCAAGGCTGAAGGTTATGGTGCCGTCGCTGCCGGTAGTACCATGTCCGATACCAACGGCGCTGCCGTTTCCTGTGGCAGTCACATTCGAATTGATGATAGTAACATTTGCGCCGTCGCCGCCGCCATTAGTTTCTGAATGAGAACCTCCGCCGATCCCTGCTCCGTTCTCGCCGCCCGTCGCCATAACCGTGGAATTCTCGATTAGGATGTCCCCAAGAGACTTATTTGTACTTCCGCCGCCAATACCAGCGCCGGATTTATTGCCTGTTGCTTCAACTGTAGCATTCTTAATGGTGATCGTGCCGAATGACTGCTGTCTGCTGCCACCGCCGATACCTGCCGCCCATTTTCCGCCGTTGGCGGTAATAGTTCCTCCCAAAATGGTCACGGAGCCGCCATTTACCTGATAAGCTCCGTTACCGATGCCGGCACCGCCGCCATCCACTTTATGATCATTATATATATCTATATCTGAGCTGCCACCCGTCGCGATGATATCACCATCAAAAATGGTCACGGTTCCGGCCCCATATCTGCCTCCGCCGATGCCTGCTCCGGTACTCTCGCTTGATGCCGAAATGGCACCGCCGTGAATATAGATGTTGCCGGAGTTATTCATATCTGAGCTACCGATACCGGCACAGGCGGGAGAGCCGGTAACAGTCAGTTTGCCCGCATTGTCACCTGTGCTCTGAGCATAGATGTGCAGCGTATTTCCATCATTCACTGTGATCCCCTTGCTTGCGGTCAAGGTCTTGCCGTCGCAGAGAATGAGGTGGACTGTTCCGCTGACGGTGATACGGTTTGCGATAGTTATATCGCTGTTTACCACATACCAGCCGTCAGACCACGCGGTCTGATCCGTTACTACAGTATATGACGTCTGGCTGCCATCCGTGTGCTTCGTCGCGGTTGTGCCGCTGGCCGTATAGTAAACGTAAGACACGGGCTCGGGGGCCGCATATGCCATCAGACTCATCCCGGTTATCATCCCCAACACTAACGCCAGGCTGAGTATAACACTTAGTATCCTGTTTCTTTTTCTTTTCATTTGTTCCATAACGATTCCTCCTAATTGATCAGCAGTTTATCGGCTTCGGTTTTTCATATCGAACTTTACACTACCCCGCCTATTTATAGCGACGCAGCCGGTACCATGATCTTTCAACTGCTCCTATGCAGCAACAGCTGCCTACATCTACTATCCGACAGATATCGGTTGTTTTCAAGGGAGTGTTCCAGATTGTCAACACGAATTTGCGATTTATTGTGTCTACCGCTTGCTTCTTGCAATACGATGTCACTATAATTGAAAATATGAACATTCTTTTTGCTGAAAATCTGAAAGAACTGAGAACGGAAAGAAACTTATCCCAGCAGGAACTCGCTGAGCGGATGTTTGTTACCCGCTCGACGGTAGCGCGCTGGGAAAACGGCAGCCGTCTGCCCGATGCGAGCATGATCTTCCGGCTGGCCGAATGTCTTGATGTCACGATTGACAGGCTGCTGAACGCTACGTCGGATTATGAAGAGCCCCCCATTGTCATTATGGTGGACGACAATAAGATCGTTCTGAATGGCGGACTGCCCATTCTGGAAGCAGTATTGCCAAATGCAACCGTCATAGGCTTTACCAGGCCATCACAGGCCATTGAATATGCCAAAGCAAACCGCGTGGCCCTGGCTTTCCTTGATATTGAACTTGGGACTACAAGCGGGCTTGACCTTTGCAGCAAATTACTTGACATAAATCCCAATACAAATGTGGTATATCTTACCGCATACGGTGCGTATTCCATCGATGCCTGGAATACGGCAGCGAGCGGATTTATGGTCAAACCGATCACAGAAGAGGGCGTTCGGGAGCAACTCAAAAAACTCAGGCATCCGTTTCAGGCAGGGGGCGCAGGTGAATGACGACCGAAACCATTCAATATATTTATTGTTTTATGGGCGGCGCATTGCTGACGTTAGTGTTGCTGGGACTTTTGGCTGCTGCGTGCCTGCCTGCTTTGGATAAGTGGAATAAGAGATTTTTTATCAGTTCCTTTATCGTCCTGATCCTGAGTATCATCGCTTACTTTATCGATGTACTCGTCTATACAAATCCAAGCCTTGCACTGGCAGAAACGATCGTTGCATTTTGGGAAACCTTCCTGCCGTCTTTGCTGATGCCGTTATTGACCGGCTATATTCTGTATAGCAGCGGCGAAAACAGACGCCACAACCTTTTTCTTCGCAGCATTCTGGTGATCTGGTCAGTGCATTTCATTCTGCTTTTGATCACGCAATTTACGAAATGCATATACGATATCACGCCGGACAATCAGTTTATCCGCGGTCCGTTATATCCTGTATTGATCGCTCCGATGGTCACACTGATCGGTGTGAATCTGGCCGGTGTGATCCGAAGGCGGCATCAACTTAAAAGAAAACACTTCATTGCGATCCTTGTCTATCTGATCCCGCTTATGATCGCCATGGTCTTCCAGATGTTTGTTTCTGTCTTTCCCCTCATCGTCGCAGCCGTATCCTTAAGTGCTCTTTCCATGTTCGGGATCATCATGGCGGATCAGGTTGATCAGTCCAAAAAACAGGAGCGTGAGATCTCTGATCAGCGTGCCCGCATCACGGTACTGCAAATGCGCCCGCATTTTATCTACAACACGATGATGAGCATCTACTATCTCTGCGTACAGAATCCGCAAAAGGCGCAGCAGGTCACATTGGATTTTACCACCTATCTTCGCAAAAACTTCAATGCGATCGCAGGCGATGAGACCATTCCGTTTTCGGAGGAATTGGAGCACACAAGAGCTTATCTTGCTGTCGAGCAGGCGCAGTTTGAAGATAACCTTTTCGTGGAATACGATACGCCTCATACTTTATTCCGGTTGCCGCCACTGACACTGCAGCCCATCGTGGAAAATGCTGTCAAGCATGGCATGGACCCGGATTCTGATGAAGGACTGCATATCTACATCAAGACTGCAAAAACTGATAAGGGAAATGAGATCATTGTTGAGGATAACGGTCCCGGCTTTCAACCAAGTGATGATCATGAGCCGCATATCGCACTAAAAAATGTCCGCCGAAGGCTGGAAGCTATCGGCGGAAGTCTTACGGTTTCGTCAAGAGCGGAAGGCGGTACAAAGGTAAGCATCATTGTTCAAAACTAGTATCCGTGAGTACAGTCGAGTTCACCTTTGGGTTTATTACTTTTTGCGGAATTTACTGCCACTTTTTCATATGTTTCTTTTCCATGACGATCAATATCTGACAGTCTTTTGTGAAGGCTTCCTTCGGATCCACGAAATGCCAAAGCTTTCCTTTTTCACGAATGGCAACCACATTCACATTCATTTTATGACGCAGCTGCAGTTCGATCAGGTTCTTGCCGATCCAGTCTTTCTTGGGCTCCATCTCGATCATATACATGTTTTCATCCAGTTCAAAAAAGTCCTTGAACGAATTCGAGATCAGGATCCGTGCCGAACGCATGCCGCCTTCCCCTTCCGGATCCAGAATTTTGTCCGCGCCGACCTTGAGCAATATCGAAGACATACGCTCCGATGAGGATTTGGCGACAACAAAGGGAACGCCCTGCTCTTTCGCCACCGCAACAGACATAATGCTCGGCGCCAGATTCCGTCCCATGGCCGATACCACAATATCCATATTTTTCAGACCGAGCTGCAGCACCTCATCCTCGTTTGCCAGGTTTGCGCAAACCGCCGAAGTACATTTTGAAGCATATTCGTCTACCAATTCCTCATTGCAGTCTACCGCCAGCACATCCGCGCCCATCCGGTACAGATTCTCCGTCAGGCTTCGTCCGTATTTCCCAAGTCCCAATACAGCTACTGATTTTTTCATACGAAAATCCTTTCTTTATCCTACGTATAGTTTTCCTTCCGCGTGTCTGATCTTATTGCCCACGTCGGTTCCCTTTGTAAAGAAGATTGCCATGGAGATCGGTCCGATCCTGCCAAGATACATGGAGACGATGATGATCAGCCTCCCGATGGTATCCAGCTTCGGCGTCAGGCTCCTTGAAAGCCCCACTGTTGCCAGGGCGCTGACCACCTCATAGAGCGCGTCTGTCAGCGTGATCCCGCCCCTGGTCAGCAACAGCATCGTCATGACCAGTACAGCGCACATACTGACAAAGACCACCGCTGCTGCCTTACGCATCAACTCCTCCGATACCCTGCGGGAAAATACAACGTTTTCTTTTTTCCCGCGGATATAGGAAAATGCATTCATGAACACCAAAAAAGCCGTCACGGTCTTGACGCCGCCCGCGGTTCCCACCGGCGATCCGCCGATGAACATCAGGATATAACCTGTCACGCAGGAAAGCTCTGTCAGCTGATCCTGGGGCACGGAAGCAAAGCCAGCAGTACGGAAGGTCACCGACTGAAAAAGGCTGTTTAACAGTTTTCCGCCCAGATCCATATTTCCGATGGTGGTCGGATTGTCATACTCCGCTGCCAGCACGCAGACCGTACCGAAGGCCAGTAGTACAAAGGTCATGATCAAAACGATCTTTGTGTGCTCCGACAGATGACGGATCACCGTAGAGATATGCATGCGGTTTTTGATCCCGTTTTTTATACCGTCTATGATATCAAACCAAACCACAAATCCGATGCCGCCCATGACAATGAGCAGCATGGTCAGCATCATCAGAAAAACGGAATCCTGAAAATCCATCATACTGATCGGACCTACCACATCCATTCCGGCATTGCAAAAAGCCGATACGGACTGAAACAGTGACGCCCACAGACCGTTACCGACCCCAAGCATCGGGATAAAACGGATCGCATACAGGACGGCGCCGATCCCTTCTACCAGAAAAACGCCCTGAAACACCCGGGTCAGAAAAGACATCAATCCTCTGCTCTCATCCACGTTCAGGGAATCTCCGAGCAGCATCCGGTTACTGAGTGAAAACTTCCGCTTTCCTGCCAGCATGATCATGGAACCCACAGCCACCACGCCAAGACCGCCGATCTGAACCAACAGCAGGATCACCAGCTGACCGAAGAGGCTCCAGTGAGCATAGGTATCCACCACAACGAGTCCCGTCACACAGACGGAAGTCGTTGCCGTAAAAAGCGCCGTTACAATATCTGTTTCCTTTCCCTGTACACTTGCAAAGGGAAGTAATAACAGTATCGTGCCTATGATGATCGTGATCAGAAAACTGACCGGTATGAAATGTGTGGATTTGATCCTGATCTTCAAAATGTACCTCTTATCGAATATGATAACATCCATTGCCGGGTTGGTGCTAATGTCTGCTCGTGTGAGCGCGGCATCCATAACCGGGTTGGTGCTACATAAAGAATGAGACAGAAGTTATCTGTCTCATTCGATTGTTTCCTATTCTGACTGATTTCGATTTTTCTCCCCCGATTATGTTTTACACAGATGCAGTTTCCTTTTCTGTATTCTTCTCTTTCACAGACTGAGCAAAACTTCTGATCGCCGATGCGTTTGCAAACTTGCGCATCTTGTCGCCGTCTACCACCACAAGGGTGGGTGCGCTGGTTACCTGATAACGGGCTACCAGTTCGGGACTTTCCTCTGCGTCAACGGGGATATATGCGATATTCTTCAAATATTCTTTTGCCAGACGGCAGTTCGGGCAGGTCTTGGTGGTGAACAGATATGCCACATGCTGCGGTGCGGATAATTTCACCTCAATATCCTTGCCGCCCTTTGTCTTGGACATGGTCACAACGCCTGTCACAGGGCGCTTTAAGGTGCTCTCCTCGATCACGTACTCGCTGCGGTTTGCATACTCCTGCAGCTTGCCGTCGTTCCAGTTCTGTACCGGACGATAGTAACCGGTGATACGGCTGTAAACTTCGGTGGTCTTGTTGCAGTGCGGGCAGATCTTGACTTCACCCGGCAGATAACCGTGCTCCTGGCAGATGGAATAAGTCGGAGACATAGTGTAATACGGCAATTTGTAATTCTCTGCGATGGTCCGTACCAGATTGGCCGCTGCCTTCCAGTCAGGAAGTTTTTCTCCCAAAAATGCGTGGAATACGGTGCCGGAAGTATACAGTGTCTGCAGCTCATCCTGAATGTCAAGCGCGTCAAAAATATCTCTGGTATAATCAACCGGCAGATGGGAAGAATTGGTGTAATAAGGGGTATCTCCCTCGTGTCCTGCGGTCTTGATGCCCGGCCATCTTTTCCTGTCATGCTTTGCAAGACGGAATGAAGTACTCTCAGCCGGTGTTGCTTCGAGATTATACAGATCGCCGTACTTTTCCTGATAATCGGAGAGACGCTCACGCATATGATTCAGAACTTCTTTTGCGAACTCCTGTGTCTTCTTATTGGTCAGGTCAGCACGCAGCCAGTTCGCGTTCAGTCCCACTTCGTTCATGCCAATCAGGCCGATGGTGGAAAAATGATTCTCAAAGCTTCCGAGATATCTCTTGGTATAAGGATACAGGCCTTCTTCGAGAAGCTTTGTGATAACGCCTCTTTTGATCTTCAGAGATCTTGCGGCGATATCCATCATCTTGTTCAGCCGTCTGTAGAAATCATCCTTGCTGTTGGACAGATATGCGATCCTGGGCAGGTTGATGGTAACCACGCCGACAGATCCGGTGCTTTCGCCGGAACCGAAGAAACCGCCGCTCTTTTTACGGAGTTCCCTCAGGTCAAGACGAAGCCTGCAGCACATGGAACGCACATCCGAAGGCTCCATGTCGGAATTGATA
>JAEEKC010000100.1 GCA_016282215.1 Lachnospiraceae bacterium | reverse complement strand
TTTATAATCTCTCCACTCACTTAAAAATATATCATGCAAACCGTCTATCTCGTCAAGATTTTTCTCACTTGCCGCATGTTCGAGCACCGCTGCCATGCCGGACAAAGTAAAGATCCCTGCCGTAGCGGAAGCACTCTTCATGCCATGCACAAATATCCTGTAATCTTCAAGCGTGTCCGGCAGGCCGTCTTTGAGCTGCTGCAGCTTATCCGCCTGGATATCGATGGTATCGGCAAATTCCCTGACAATGGTCATCAGAATGTCCTGATCCTTCAGCCGCATCAGCGCCATCTGCCAGTCAACGCAGAAGACGGGCGGAAGCTCTTTTTTCTCTGCTTTTTCTTCCGGTTTCGGAAGCTCTGATCCATCATCTTCAGGTTCCCTGCGGATGATGGTTTTCTCCGGCGGCAGATACTTTCGTATCATACTCTCGAGTTCCGCAGAAATGATGGGTTTCGAGATAAAATTATCAAAGCCTTCGAGCAGATACATCTCCCTCGAACCCACAACCGCATTGGCCGTCAGCACCAGGATCGGCGTATCCTGATTGGGACCGTCCTTGATTTTCCGGATCTCTTTCATGGCCGTGATCCCGTCCATGCCGGGCATCATATGATCCATGAAAATGATATCAAAATGCATGGATTTTGCCAGATCAATGGCATCCGGACCATTCATCGCCTCAGTGATCTTGATCCTGGTCTCCTTCAAGAGCGAAGCAAACACCTTCAGATTGATACCGTTATCATCCACCACCAGAACATGGGCATCCGGCGCCTTAAAAGAGCTGACATACTGGGTCCCTAGTTTTAAATGCTCCCGGATCCTCTCATCAAAATCGCCGATGGGACTTTTGTCCATGACCTTCTGCGTTAAGTCAAATGAAAAAACAGAGCCCTTTCCGTATTCGCTTTTGATCTCCAGATTCGTGTCCATCATGGTCAGCATTCTGGAGGTGATCGCCATGCCTAAGCCCGTTCCCTGCACGCTCCTGTTTTTGATGGTATCGATCCGTTCGAACTCGATAAAGAGTTTATCCATATCCTCGGGCTTGATACCGATGCCCGTGTCTTCCACTTCAAAGGTAAGGACCACGTTGTCATCATCATCCGGTCCCTGTCCCAGCAGAACCCTGAAATCGACGGAGCCTTCCTTCGTATACTTTACCGCATTGGAAAGAATGTTGGTCAGCACCTGCCGGATCCGGACATCATCTCCGAACAGTTTCGCGGGGATCTCCGGCTGCACGCTTAAATGAAAGGCAAGGTTTTTTGCCTTCGCCCTGACAATGGTCATATTAGACAGATCATAGATCAGGCTGGATACATCATATTCCGCCGGCACGATTTCGATTTTTCCCGTTTCGATCTTGGAAAAATCCAGGATATCATTAATGATCGTCAAAAGTGTGCGGCCCGCTGTCCGGATATCTGTCGCATAATTCCTGATCCGGCTGTCATCGGTCTCCCGCAATATCATCTCATCCATGCCCAATACTGCATTGATGGGGGTACGGATCTCGTGAGACATCTTTGCCAGAAATTCCGATTTTGCTTTATTGGCCAGATCCGCAACTTCCTTTTGCTCTTCGAGCTGTGACAAATGCCGGTAAAAATCAGTAGAATCCACGACCGAATAGATCACGCCCATCTCTACTTCATCTTTTTGCAGATGCTTTATCCGGACATCATAGATCTTATCATCTATCCGCAGCGGCTCCTCTGTCTCCAGGCTGTCTTTCAGCTTTCCGATCACCTCTTTCTCGTTTTCCCTGATATCCGGAAAAACCCTTTGCGCAACATGATTAAAATATACCACCTTCCCTTTTCTGTCGAGGGCAATCGCACCGTCCGAGAGCTCATCAATAATATAATCTCTGGCTAAGTTTCTTGTTTCGGACAGACTGTAGCGGATGATGGAGATCAGAAAAAAAACTACACAACCTAAAAATACAAGCCCGCTTAATATGATAAATAAATGATTCCATTGAACAGCAACGGCAGAATTCTGCATTTTGAACCCCTCAAGATTTTACTCAAAAATAATTACATAATCAGATCAAAAAGCGAACGCTCGTTCTTTTCGATCCGTTTTATTGGACATATCTTGCGTATACTGTAATCATACAGAACCGATACACCCTTCTTACACCACGAAAGGAGACAGTTATGAAAGGATATTATGTGACTTACGGATACATGGGATTTGTGAATGGCCAGTATCACCTGTTTGCCAGCGAGGCTGAGTATATCGAGTTTATGGAAGACTGACGCAGCCGCGTTATCCTATCTCAATCTGATTCGATGCCATGACTTTTAATGCCGCCTCATGCAGCTCTGGCGTTACGCCGGCGCAGCATTTCGCATCGACAAATATGTCCTTGTCCGGATAGATCGCACGCAGGATCAGAGCGTTGCTGATCACGCAGATGTCGGTACACAGACCGCAGATCTCGATATCTGTCACGTCTGACAGAAGCTCCTTCCATGCAAGGAATCCGAAAGTGCCTTTTTCGACTGCGCTGCAGAGTGTCTCATCCCAGGGAAGCTCGCTGCTGATCTGCCATCCCGGTGTATCTTTTACACAATGTATTACCGGAAGATGTTTGCCTTCGTATGTTTCAAGGTAGTTTTCCGGATGGGTATCTTTTGTGTAGATCACCTTTTTACCGGCATCCAGATAGGACTGTATCTTGCTGCGTACATTTCCTACGATCATCGTGGCTTCCTTGCTGCCGAGGCTTCCGTCGATAAAATCATTTTGCATATCAACAACGATCAATACTTCTTTCATTTTGGTCCCTCCAATTTATTAGTAGTTTATCCCTTATTATCATAACATGCTCAAATAACAAAATAATTCGCAAAAACGCCAAATTTTACAAGGAAAGCGTCATACTTCCGTCATTGATGCCATTGGTCTGTATATGATCTCTGAGCACCCGGATACCCCCGGAGGATTCAAAAAGCAAGATCGCCGGAAGATCGCGGCTTAAAAACAAAGCCGGAACTTCTGTCAGCGCATAGGCGCCTGCCAGCGGAAACCTGATCACATCTCCAATGGAAAGGATCGGAAGAGAAACGCTACGTGCGAGGATGTCATTTACGGAACACAAAGAGCCGGCAAGTACATAATCTGCTTTCGCGGTATCGTCAGTTTTCTTAGTGTCATCAGATCCTGAAGTATTGCCATCTGTCTTCCTGCTGTCATAAATGCCGTCCATATTGCCGTCTGTCTTAGCATCATCAGGGTTCTCGGCACCTCCCATCATCAGGATCACATCAAGAGACGGGATCTTCATGCCTGACATACTGCCGTAATAAGCCACCTGATGGATGCCGCCTTCGAGAATGGCATACCTGACACCATCCGTTTCTTTCAGATCCGCGACCGCAGTATAATAATCTGCGCTTTCCGCCGCAAGAAACCTGCCGTATTCAAAGGTGATGCCGGAAAAACTGTCCCTGATCCCGCTGCTCTCTACACTGCCTGTAAGAAACTGCAGTGGATCCCCTGTCCCTTCGTTCTTTTGCGTATCAAAATAGTCAATTGCCAGTCCGGGCCCATATTCAAGCTCCGCTTTCCTGCCGATCCGTTTTTCAAGCTCCTGTCCGAAGTCAGCGAGCATGCACAGTTCCTTTTCAATCCTTTTACCGGGTTTCTGTGTCCCGGAAAAGAAATGAACCCCGGCAAAAGCCAGATGCCGGGATGATTCAATTGCATCCAATATCCGCCAAAATACATCCCGGTCCACACCGAACTGGTTTCCGCTCGAAAGCCTGATATAACAGGTAAGCTTTTTGCCGGCCTTCCCGGCTCCTTCTTCCAAAAGCTGAAGATGCCTTTCGGATTCAATGGTATACTGCGCTTTTTCCCCTGCGCATTCCAAAAATCGCTGCACACTCTCCGGGCTTTTATTGACACCGCTGATCAGAATCTTTTCCGGCGCAATTCCGGCTCTTTGGCAGATTTCGAATTCACCGGGGGAACAGACCTCGAGTCTGTCCGCATACCGGTCCATGACACCGGTCAGCACCGGTGCAGCCTTCATGGCAAAACAAAGGCCGATGCCGGGCAATGTTTCTCTGACCTTCCCGCAGACTGACTGCAGCACTTCCTCTTTGTAGAGATAGAATGGTGTCTTGTATGTCCGGATGATCTTTTGTATATCATCTCCGATATCCTGTTTCGATGGACTTTCAGCAGAATTCATCTGTTTCCCTTTCATAACGATTCAATACTATTGTTTCGCTGCGCCGGACGGGGCGGCGAGGAGCCGGCGCAGATACCCTCTGTCGATCTTTCCGTTTTTCGTCAGCGGAAGTTCTTCCATATAACGATACACGTTTGGAAGCATGTACTCCGGCAGCTTTTCCTTCAAAAGCGCAACGATCTGTTTTTTATCATTCTCTCCCGTGTAGAAAGCCACGATCCGGTATTTTTCATGATCGTACAGACAGCAGCTTTGCTGCACAAACGGGATCGCATTCATATAACGCTCAATTTCCTCAAGCTCGATCCGATGACCGTTATGCTTGATCTGAAAATCACTTCGGCCGGCAAAGTACAAAAGACCGTCCTGCCAATAGGCAAGGTCACCGGTTTTGTAATATCTTTCACGGATCCCGGACTCAGTCTTATTTCCCGCTGCATTCGGGACCGGTTTGTCATATTTCTCATCTTTGTCATCCGAATCAGCTTTACAATCTCCCGGATCGATAAATGCCTTCTTCGTTGCTTCCTCATTCCGGTAATAGCAAAGCGCCAGGCCGCCGCTGCAGCAAAGCTCTCCGACCTGCCCGTCACGGGAAGGATCGATCCGCTCCCCCTTATCATCCATGAGCCAGACTTCTTTGCCGGGATAAGGAAGCCCTGCCGGGATCTTCTCACCGGGTTCGAATTTTCTATCAATACGATAATAAGTACAATTGCAGGTTACTTCAGTGGGACCGTACAGATTCACAAAAACAGCATCCGGATACTGCTCCATCCAGTCACTAAGGTGCTTTGCCGGCATTTCTTCTCCGGAAAACAGGATCTTGTTGATATGTGCCGGCACCTTATACATAAACTCATGGAGACGATTTAAAAGCACCAGTGCGGAAACCGCCCAGATCAGTGTCGTCACCTTATGATCCTGCAGCATATCCATTACATTGTTCGGAAACCGGAAATAAGCGGTCGGAATAATGACAAGGGTTGCACCCACCTTCATGGCACTGTAGATATCCTTGACCGATACATCAAAATCAAAGGGCGCCTGATTGCCGATCACATCATCCTGCGTGATATGAAAAAGTTCCGTGAAGGTATCGATAAAATCCACCACAGATGCATGACCTACCTGTACCCCTTTCGGCGTACCGGTTGAACCGGAAGTAAAGTTGCAGTACAGTGGAAGATCTGCTTTCGTATCGCCTGATAAACTCTCATGATCGAAAACGGAATCTGCCCTGTCTGTCAAATCTTCCGGATCATGATGACCGGGTGTAATACCGTTATTACCCGGTGCATCGCCCGCCGCAATCTCTCCGTCCCGCAGCTGCCCGGCCATCAGGACTCTCCCTTCAAAACCGGCTTCCCGCAGCTTTTCTTCATGCTCCGGAAGGCTGACAACCACTGCCGGCTGCAGCGTTTCCAATATGCTGCGGATCCTCTCCGTGGGAAAGTCCGGATCAATGAGAGAATAAAAGCCGCCTGCATAAGCAGTGCCGAAAAACACCTCGAGGGTCAGCACGCTTTTTTTCATGCAGACTGCCACCGGCTGGCCGGCACTGATAAAGCCGGCAAGCTGCCTGCCGATATTCCTGGAAATACTGAGAAGCTGCGCATAGGTGTGCTGCTCTTTGTCATCTATGACCGCGATCTTATCCGGAAGCCTTTTCGCAGAGTTTTCTAAATAATTTAAGACATTTTTCAAAACAAGTTTCTCCTTTATTTACCCCCTTCATCAGTCGGCTTCGCCGGCAGCTTTCACGATAGAGGGAAACCATTATTCCATAGTGTATTTACTCATTATTATCAAGTACTTTACTCAGATATTCGGTTACCTTAATGCTGCCCGATGCATTCACATGATCGCCGCCATCGAGAAAATCCGTTTCATTATCGATCCCCATCTCTTCCCGGACCGATTTTTCGTTCAGGTCGATATAGGTCAGGCCGTCCTGATCTGCCAGCGCTTGCAGGGCATTGTGTTTTTCGTAATTAAATGTACTCGGAACAATGCCGCTGACCAAAACCAGGCGGATATTCCTTTCCTCGCACAACTTTCTGATCTTTTCAAAATACTTTCTGGTGGTGGTCAGAATTCTTGCCTGCCCGTCGGAAGGAGTCATATATTCACCGCCCGTATAGGCTACGGCAGCCAGACGTTTTCCAAACCCTCTGTCATGCTTGATCAGCGCAGGCTCTTTGAGCCCGAACGCTTCCTTCCACATAACATGATAACGGAAAACAGGCAAAAGCTCCTGCAAAGCGGCATTAAAACTTCCGATTGCCTCGCTGCGCTCATTGGCGGAACTGACCAGCATATCCGCTTCTACGACTGCCGTCTTCGGCGTCTGGTTCTTCATGCTTCGCAGTGTATAATAAGCTTCCGCTGCGATCTGTCCGGACTGTCCGGCAATAAAGGCATTTTTGCCGGTTTTTTCTTCATACAGCTGTGGCCAAAGCAGGACCATAGCTTCGCTGTCTCCAAGAACCACCACATCAATGCTGTCCTTTGGCGCCGTCATTGCCGCTGCCACATAAGCATCCCGCTCCTGCACAAGGTCTGCCCTGCCCCGGCTGATCGGATTGCAAATATAGGATAGCACAAACAAAAGGATGGCCCAAAATGCCGCAAAACAAAGAAGTTCAGCCGGGGCATAAGATCTCTTCAGTTTGTCTGCCTTCTCATTCTTTTTCATAGAATTCATCTTTCATGATTTTTTTGGCCGGGTATTTTCATACCGGACTTTACACTGCCAAATTCATAATCCGGCCTTTTTTGTTTATCGCCTGTTACTGACTTCGAGTCTCAAAAATTCTCTGTCAGAATCCCGCATAGATCATATCCACTTCCAAATACCCCGGACCGTAAAGTCCGAAGATCAGGATCACAAAGATCAGCGCCGAGGCCAGAATCCATCGCAGCGCGATCGGGCCGTTTGCCAGTTCCTGCAATACATCTTTTCCTTTTTCCCGCAGGATATTGACAATGATCACACATAATAATCCGAGTCCCACGATGAGCCAGTCCGCTTTATCCAGTCCCCAGTGCAGCGCCTCGCCGTCCCAGAGCATGCGGATATGGAAATCACGAGGCACATTCGACAACATGACAAAGGCATCCTTCAGGCTTTTCGCCTGGAAAAACAGCTCACCGAGGAAAATCACAAACCAAGTCCGAAGGACGCGAAGGATCGTGACAAACCGGTTTTCCTTTTCCAGATGCAAAAGCGAAAGGAGTTTGTCTCCCACCGGCTCAAAAATCAGCTCAAGCATGATCACGACAAAATAAAAGACACCGTAAAATATATAGGTCCATTTCGGTCCGTGCCACAGGCCGTTGCAAAGCCATACAGGAAGCAATGCCATGGCGGATGCCACCATTTTAGTCAGGTGAGGTGCGCATTTTCCCTTGGCAAACTTCCCCCACTTTTTGGCAAGAAGGCTCATGGACATGGGATAAAAAATATAGGTCTTAAACCAGACGCCCAGGGAAATATGCCATCTGCGCCAAAACTCCGAGGCGTTCTTTGCAAGAAACGGCCGCTTAAAGTTTTCCGGCAAACGGATCCCGAAGATAGATGCGTAGCCGAGAGCCATGTCGATACATCCCGAAAAGTCCAGATATTCCATCACCGTAAAAAGCACTGCCGCTGCCACTACCTCGGCGCCGTGGGGATCCCGCTCCATTTCATAGAGCACAGTTACCGCCGGAAACAGCCTGTCCGCAATCACCAGCTTTTTCATGACACCCCAGCCGATACGAAGAAAACCCTTCATGATCTGCTGTACATCAATATCATTACCGGCATACAAACTGCTATTTATATCCGCATAAGCCGCGATCGGTCCTTCAATGATCGTCGGGAAAAAGAGCAGGAACAAAAGGAGCTTGAAGGGATTTTTCTGGGCAGGGATTTTTTTCCAGTACACATCCACCAGATAACCGATGGCCTGCATGGTATAAAAAGAAATGCCCAGAGGCAATAACAGTTCCTTCAGGGGAAACTGCTTTGCCGAGCCGCTGCTCTGCAGGATGGAATTTACGTTTTCCAAAAAGAAGTTCGTATATTTCAGATATAAAAGAAAGGAAACCAAAAGCAGAATCCCAAGGGTGAGGACTCCTCTGCTTTTTTTACGGAAAGCTTCCCTGATCGCGGCTTTTTCCCTGCGGAGCGCTTTTGCATCCGAAGGATCTGCATCTGCCGGCAAAGTCGCATTTTTCACTGCCGACTCCGCCCTCTCTTCCAGGCGCGCAAGCCACAGCCCGCCTGCGTAGGTGATCAGCGCAGCCGCGAAAGGAAAGATCAGTTTTTTCACGCTGAAAGTAGAATAAAACCCGAGACTTGATATCAGTAATACGATCCAGCGATATTTCGCCGGTATGATCTTATAGAAAAGCATGGTCAGCGGCAGAAAAACAAAAACCGCTATAAATTTATAATACACCATGTCTTCTTTCTCCTAATTAATAAATAGTTGCTATATTACTTTCCGTTGACGCTGCCGCTGCCCCTGATCAGCTCCGTAAAATCAGACTGCAAAGCCACTGCCTGCGGGATATGGATCCCGCCGCCATTCTCAATACGGATCTTGTGGCCCTTCAGTTCTTCCTGCCTGTTCTGATAATAACTGATGCAGGAACCGCACCGGCCTACCGTCAGCGGACTGGTTTCAAGCACATCCTGATCCACCCAGATATCCGGCGCTTCTTCGCTCAGTAGGCGCTCAAGCTCATCCCGTCCTAAGAAGCAGCCGATGAACAGTTCATCCCGGTCCTGCTCATACACAGTTTCACCGGCATTTTCGTCAGTATCATTTTCATTCCCATCTTCATAAATATCATCCCATTCGGCATCCATGGTCGACTGCGCATCTTCCGCCGCTGCCACGCCGCTGATCTTCAGATATCTCGTATCATGGTTGAACACCTGTGCCTGATCCTGAAGGATCATCCGGTTGATCACTACAATGCCGTAATTATACAGAGAACCGCCGTCTGTCAGACGGAGCTGTCCGCAGTTACAAAAGGCGCTTCTGTCCGTCATCTCTGCCTGCTGCAGGCAGACAAATCCGCCTTTTTCCACTACCAGACTGCCGCCGGCCCTGCAGCAGATCTCGCTGCTGTGTGCATTGGTCGTCACCTCTTCTTCAAAGGGAAAGATCCTGCCGCCGTTCCTGACGATCACGCTTCCGCCATCCACCAGGATCCTTCCGTTTAAGATCAGTTTTGCGCTGACAGACAGCGTCGCATCCCGCATGACAGTGATCGTTTTTCCCTCCGGCACCACGGAATCCTCATCGATCTCCAGGATCTTTCCTGCCTTCACTGTCGCATCCTGTGTCAGATGACGCATTTCATCCACACCCAGGCTGCCGGCATCTGTCTCGTCTTCACCCACGTCTTCGCCGTTTCCCGCAGCCTGATCGCTGACCCGGTCGACATCTGCCTCACCGCTCTGCGAAGCATCCGCCTGTTCCGCCGGGGATTCTTCTGTCACTCTCATATAGGCGCCCTTGACTTTCTCAAGACCGCCTTCCACCGTCACATTATTGACACGGACAGACTTAAAACCATCCTCTGTTTCCACGCTCAGATAGAAAGTGATCGTCATATCCACGATCGGATTGCGAAGCGTCAGCACGGTGTGGCCTTCGTTTTGTCCCTTCAGATAGACTTCCATTCTGTGACTCTCAGGATCTGTTTCGATCCTGTCATACCACAGAATGCTCTCAGGCCTTCTGACCCATTCCCCGCAGGCGATCAGTCCGCCATAAAAATCCGACGGCGATGTGCCCTCCGGAATGCTCATACCATAGGTCTCATTTTTCTGACCATCGCTGATAGGTGCGCCGCCGGTAAACGAACCCGTTCCTTCCACGCCGGCGCCGGCTGACATATCAGAGTTTTCCATTCCGTCCAGAAACGTACCGGACAGAATATCCTCCGTCTGCTTCCTGTTTTCGTCATCCTGATTCTTCAGGGCCTGATCTGTCAGTTCCTCTTTTGTTTTTTTCTTTGCGGTAAATTTATTTTCCTTATTGTTTTTCCGGATCGAAATACTGCCCGTTTCTTTTGTATGATCCGCTTCCAATGACACCTTCATCTTCGGTGTATCATCCGTCTGCAGCATCTCCTTGCCGGCCAGTGCTTCCTGTCCCACATCCATGCGCCAGTCCTTCAGCATCGGAAGATTCAGGACCAGAAGGCCGTTGTTTCTGACCTGGTAGGCAGCCGGATAAGCGCTGGTCACTCCGATCTTACGGACGCCGGTCAGTTCCTTTTCACTATGCTCGCCGACGGTCAGCATTTTTTTATGAAAAATGCCCGCCTGCTCCATTCCGACAGACAGATAGATCTCCGCGGCGATATCCGCCTTCCCATCCTTTAAGACATTGCTTCCCATTGTCTTTTTTCCGGAATTTTTCGCAGCGGCGCTCTGCTGTCTGACACGCAGAAAGGTGACGCTTCCGCCTTCCGGACTGTAGGTTTTCGGCCGGATCACAAAAACGGTTTTGCCTTTTCTTTCGCTGCCCTTTTGCTTGACGACAAACCCTTTTTCATCACCGCTTTCCTTTTTTTCATCCGTTTTTATGCTTCCTTTCTGCGTTTCGGTCACGCCGCCGCCACGCTGGAAAAGCCATTGAAAATCCGCTGCCTGGCTGCCGTCGATCGTTACGACGATACTGCCGTCTCCTTTTTCCATGATCTCATACGGATAATCCTTTCCTCCGTAAAATACGTTCCGGTTGCCGCATCCGCATAAAAACAGCGCTGTCAGGAAGACAGTCAGACATACGATATGAACTTTTGAAAATCTTCTTTGTCTGTTCATGGTCATCGGTTACATCATAGGTCTCAGGTGACCTTTGTTTTCCTATCTTGTATTTGAGCTTACCGTTCCTTCACTGCGCTGCGTGATCGTAAACTTCGTGGCAGCATCCTCGTTTTCCACAGAGACAAACCGAACAATGTAAATGATATTGGAACCGGTCAGATTTCGCTCCGGCGTAAATGTATATTCATATTCCTTTGTCGTGGAATTGTAGGTCCTGGTCAGCACATTGGAAAGTGCCTGCTCCGCATTGCCTACAACCTTGGAGACGGTTGCGTTAAATCCTTTGTCGGATCCGTACAGCTGTGGCCGGAAGGTCACCTTGGCATCCGACGCGATGGTGAGCTCTTTTGCATCATTGATCGCTGTATACGTTTCACTTGAGCCGGCCGCTGACGAATAGTAATTCGCCGACGTTGTCATCCGGATATTGCTGAAATTGATCTTGTGCGGTTTTCCTTCCAGGATACGCTGGTCAACCGCTCTGGAGATCACAATACCATCATCTCCGAGCTGCGCACTCATGGAGGACAGCGTCCATCCCGCATTTCCGTTTGCATTTGACGAACTCTGCGAGCTATTATCAGTTACTTCCTTCTTCGGCTCAAGTTCTACATAACGAAGCTTTTGCATACCGGTTACAAGGATCTTCACTGTCTTGGTGCTGCCGGTCTCGAAATACTGCCTCTCATCCGTAATATAAGGACAAAGGTCGTTTACCGTCAGCGTATGAACGCTGCCATGGGTATCTTCATATCCTATGGTTGCTTTCACCGATCCGTCTGTGCCGCTCTCCTCCGTGCCGCTTGGTCCGGCTGTTGTAAAGGACATGGTAAGAAGATCCACAACATTGTCACCGCTGCCTTCATTGGAGGATACATTCATCACCGACGGTGCTCTGCCGATGGTCAGCGGACTTGTAAAGCTGTACCAGCCGGCAAGGGCAGGATTTTCATGCTCGCTGCTGGCCGTATGGTAATTCGAGGCCTGTGCAAGATCGATACTGCCGGTTACATTTGATCCGATGGCATATACACTGATGCCGACGATCTCTTTCACATAAGGCTCTTCAAAATGAAGGGCTAATATATCACCGCCGCGGATACTGTTGACCTCTTCCTTGGTCAGATATCTGTAGGCTGATGTCACGACTTTACCGGTCGGATCGATGGTCGTTGTATACCGGATTGCCACCGCCAGATCGTCTTTTTCAGCGATCAGACTGGCCTCCTTAGTATTCGCAGATATCTGCAGACGGACTGTCTGGATATCATAGATCTCGCCGGTCTGCGGGCTTCCCGGTTTCATAGTCACACCGGTCACGGAGGCTTGGGCATCATAGCCGTTTAAGTACCATGATTCGATCACCTGTCCGCCCCGTACATGCTGCACAAGAGCATGATCGATATAGGTATTGTTATTGCTTCCCTGATCGGAAGCGATGGCATAAACATGGCTGAGTACGGAAATGCCTGATGCAGGCAGTCCGTTTTTATAAAAATACGTGCCCCCGTCTTCCTCGCCCGAAGCAATATGTTTTTCCATCATGCCGCCGCCGGCAGATCTGGCCTGACCGGTCACATCCTCATAATCTGCGCGGCACGACAGATTCCAGCTGTCGATGGACATGGATTTTTCAGAAGGATAGATGATCACATTCACTACGTCTTCTTCACTGGGCACCTCTTTGGCATAAACTGCCATCCACCTTCCGCCCTGATCCTTGACAGCGATCTCGTTTTCTTCCATGCCAATGACGATCGATCCTTCCCTGCCCAGCTCAAATTCGCCCACGTGGCAGGCTCCCTTGCCGGGTGCACGGCTGCCTGCGATATAGGTGGTCACCGCATCCTTCATCAGCTCATCATTATTGTTCTGCCGAAGCTCGCCGTCCTCTTCGATCGTCTGGAAGGAAACGGAAGAAATGGGCAGTCTGCTGTCTGATTCCGTCGCTTTTCCTGAGAGCGTTACCTGATAGATGTTCCGGACATCTTCGAGGGATACCAGGAATCTGTCCATATGGCTGCCGCGGAACATATAAACCGGATCGGAAAGGGCGCGGCCGGAATCCGTGGTCTGGCCTGTCTCGGGATCTGTCACGCTGCCGTATTTCGGTTTCTGGTTATTATAGTCATACATGGCTCTGACAATATCAAAGCTCTCTTTTCTCGGTGAACCGTCCTGGGCAGAGATATATTCAACCTCCATAGTCATCTCCCCGACAAACTGATCGGTGGTCACTTCATATTCGCCGGTGCCGAGTGTCACGAGCAGATCAAGACGGTTCGTCCGGTAGGTCACAGGCAGTTCGATAGCCATATCTTCCATGCTCCGGCCTCTGCCTTCACTTTCCATGCCACGGCGCTCAGCCACATCCAAAAACTGTCTGCCGATCCAGCCGCCATTCGGGATATCCGAGATCATGAAGCTGTCGGCGTATCCCGCTACCGAACCTTCGGTCACATTGATGTATTCGATACAGAGCTTGTCATCCGGTTCATCCGAAACCGTGATGTCTTCGGGTATGATCCTTACACTGCGAAGCGGTCCGAAATCCCTGTTTGTATACATCTTAAAGGTTTCGGTCTTGCCGCTCTTAAATCCGTCACCCCTGATCTGCTGATTTGCCAGTACAACCGAACTGTATCCGTTCTGGAAAACAAGCTGGAAATAGAAGTTTGCCTTGGAACCGCAGTCTCCGTCACCGACCGCATCTTCATCTCTGTCGGCTACCTTGACCTCGACATCATACTCACGCCTTTGCTTGTCAAAACCGAAATCCTGAAGAGACTGTTCATATCCCATCTCTTCCCCGATGCCTAAGAACTGTTCTTCCTCCAGCGTGGCAAGGTCTTTTGTCTTAAAGGTCCAGGTCACGGGTTTTTCCTGCGAAACTTTCAGGTATTCCGGCATCAGCGTAGGGATCGCATCTTCCTTGTCTTCTTCCTTTGTATCCGCATCTCCTTCGATGTTCAGGATGGTATACGCCTTACAATCACGATAGAATCTGGCCTCACTCATCAGGTTTTGTGAGCCGTTTATCGTTTCGATCGGATCCCATACACAGCGGATATCGCTTAAGGTGTCGATCGCCCAGATCTGCAGGCCATCTGTCATCCATTCATCGGTATTATCCATTCCGAGCGTGTAGATCGCATTCGTGAAATAATCCACATCCGGAACGCTGATCGTAAAGTACACTTTATTCTCAGGTGTCATGCCAAAGGCGTATCCGAAATCACCATCGCCGGCCCCATACCACCAGCCGTAGTATTCTTTCACGCGCTCCATCAGGGAATAGGTCTCTGTCGTCTTGATCCTGCCATCGGTAGAACGGTAGGTAAAGCGCACCCTTACATCACCGGATGTTTCTGCGCCTGTTTCAGACGGAGTTGCCATAGCGATCAGATACTGCTTTTTGTCATTTTCAAAATGAAAATCAACTACGCCATCCGCTTTTTGGATCGGCAGGATCGTGTCCTCCCCTGCTGTGACATGGGTTCCGTCTGCATCCTCTGATTTATGGAAATACATGGGAGCAAGACCGATACGGTACACGACCTTGGCTCCTTCGCTGATCACGGTGACTCCGCCGCTATTCATATCATACATGGCAAAACCGGTGATGGAAACATCCTCTGACGTGGCCATCTGCGCACGTTCTTCCTGAATCTGCGTCCGCTCCCCGGCATGCATCGAGCAGGTTGACAGCGCATTGTCACCGGACATGACGGATACTTCCCACAGGGAATCAAATTCAGGGATGATACCGGAAAAGAACAGGGACTGTCCCTGTCCGCCGATCCCGGCGATCTTTGTTTGATCCATGCCATTATCGGTGGTCCATTTCAGTGCATTTGTGACAACGGGCAGGGAAACTCTTCGAAACTCACCGAAACGGTTTTTGTATGTGATCTTCAGTGCCAGGTCTTCGATATACTCGCCCTCTGCCAGTGTCGCCCGTTTTCTATAGGACAGACTCTCAAGCCCTGCGTTTGTAAGATCAGCAAATGATACCCAGAACCCGTATACATCATTCGCTGCGGGATCCCGTAATCCTTCATTTCCGAAATCGGTTGTCATCAGGCTGACGCCTTCCTCTGCGTCATCGCCGCCCAGTGAGATCAGTCTGTCTTCATCCCAGGTAAAATGATATGCATAGTTTTCCAGAGAAACCTGCCCCGGAAGATCATTTAACTGATCATCTGAAAGATCTTCTCCATCCATTGCATCGTCCGGGATATCATCTGTCTCATCATCCGGGTTATCTTCTTCCATCGCATCGTCCGGATTATTGTCCATCTCATCTTTGGTTACTTCGTCTGAATACTTCCGAACCTGTTTCGCTAGTTTTTTGGCTGCGTTTTCCAGCTCCTTCGTCAGTTCGTTCCCGGACACAGTTGAAAGGCGGTACAGCATTTCCGTCTCTTCCATCGCCTCAGCCCTGCCGTCGAACTGTGCCTGCGCGATCAGATTTCCCTTAAAGTCTATAAAACGATCAGCGGAAAAACCACCCACCATATCCGGTCCGTAAATGCCTTCCGCTTCATACAGACGGAGTGCTTCGAGATCCCAGTCCTGGCCATCCGCTTCCTTCACAAAAAACTGAATATTGTCAATGGTTTCGATCTTTTCCGTTGTCTGGAAAACTACCTGATTGGTGGTGTAGCTTCCGAGCGGCTCTGTGATCACGGATCCCTGTCCGTCATCGGCAACATCCGTAAACGCGGCAAATTCAGCACGCTGCTTTGCAATATCCCTGTATTTATCCGCGAATTTCTCTCCCTGCACAAAATCGCCCTTATGCGGGAAGAGATAGATGGTCTTATCCTTGTTATAAGTAATGATAAAATAGGAAACGCCGCTGCCGTCCTGTGCGCCGGTGCTCACCTCCAGCACATAGGTCTGGCTGACTTTTTTCAGCTCGCTTTCCGCCGTGGCTGACATCTGTTTTGCGCCGGGGATCGGCGTTCCTTTGCCGCGGATCTTTGGCGTTTTGCCGGATGTTTCTTCTGCATTTGTATCATTTCCGCTGACAGACTGATCCTTTGCGCTTTCATCTGCCGTATCGGCATTCTCGTCGCTGCCGCTTTCCCGCAGTCTTTCGATCCTGACATTCAGTCCTTCAAGTTTTGTGACTGCCTCTTTCAGTTTTCCTTCTGTCTCTGACAGCTTGCTGCCGGTCAACGGTATCACACCTGCCTCGGATACAAACCGGTCCTGTCGGATCTTCTCGATACAGCCGAGGGCATCTTCAATGGACGCAGCGATCTTTTTGCTCTTCTTTGTCAGCGTTTCGGCATCCCGGATCCTCTCTGCCACATCTGCCCCGGGAACAGCACGGCCCTCTGCTGTTTCCAGTTCCTGCTCAAGTACGGCCATGGAATAGGTCACGCCGCTGGCGATACCGCCAAGAGATGCCTCTTCAACACTGACCAGCGTCTTATAATATGCCTGTCTGACATCATCCTTTTGGTACTCTTCCACCGTTTCCATCATCTTCGGATAGAGCTGGCCGATACTTTTCGTTTTATCTTTTCCAAGACTGCTGACACGCTGAGCGTAATAGGACTTTTTGGTTTTTGCATAAGCGGGCAGGACATCCGAATAAAAGATATCCAGCTCGTCGATCAGATCGGACAGGCTTTTCATATCAACCTTATCCGAGGAAACGGCTTCTTTGGCCTTGGAAAAATCCGTATGCAGACGGGATATGATCTGCTGCAGATCTCTGTAGGCCACTTCGATATCGGGGTCCACGATGTAACGGGGCGCGCTTTCTTCTGCAGCTTCTTCAGCCTTCGCCTGAATCTGCGATATGCCGGAAAAAGCACCCAGCGGCATCATGGTCAGGACCATGACGATTGTCATGATCAGTGCCACGATCCGAAACAGTCTTCTGTTTTTTTCTATCCCGTTTCCGTTCATTCTCCGTAAACCTTTCTTACGCCCGGCAGTTTCTCTTTATTTCTTCAAATACATTTGATCTGATACGTTTGATCTGCAAAAGCCTTAATAATGCTGCAGATTCGTCATGGATCTGGAACGTTTTCTTCCTTTACCGTCTAACTCGATCGCAGGCTCCTGTGCTTTTTCTTTTGCTTTTTCCTTTTTCTTTTCCTTACTCCAGTAAGGAACCTTCAGAATATCAGCTCCCTTTTGCAGGATTTCCTTATCCAGACCGTTGACCATGAATTTCACGCAGCTTTCCGGCGTCACTTCTTTGATGCCGACCTTGCGGAGGATCAGATCAAAATCGGGCGATGCCACAAGTCCCTTTGCCATTTCACGGAAGGTCTCTTCTGTTCCCCTCTGTTCAAATCTTGTGGTATAAGGGCGGTTTTTGGCATCCGACAGATCAGCCTCTGCCTTGATCAGTTCATGAATGATCATTTCCGCAAGGATTTCTTTTGCACGTTCTTTTTCTTTTGTCTGAAAGATCCTGTGTTCATTGATCCGGTCAAGAAGAGTCTGGGTTTCGATCATGGTAAATGAACCGGTATCCTCTACCGACTTACTGTTTGTCTCCTTTGCCTTCGAAACGGATTCCTTTAAGATCCGCTGGGGTTTCAGCCAGGCTTTCTCTTCATCCTTGATCCACTGTTTCAGTTCCTTGCTGCTCTGGGGATGACGATTCTTGATCTTGTCGTAGATATACCATTTCTCTATCTTCTCACGCAGATGATTATTCCTCTCGAGCACTTCATCAAGTCGCATCTGCCGCTCAGCATGATAGATCAGCTCCTTGGCTACCGCATATTTTTTCAAAACGGAAAGATTGTCTTCGTCATTCAGGACATCGCCATTTACATCCTTAGCGGCCTTGTCCATGACAGCATCCATCTTTTTCTCCCACTGATCCGCAAACTCATGGATCAGTCGGACAAATTCCTTTTCTCTGCCGATCATCGCAATCTTATAACCGTTATCACGCATGCTCCTGCCACTTTCGATCAGAATATTCTGCGCGGCCCTGGTTTCCTTTGCGATCGCTTCGGCTTTCTCTAAGATCTCTTCAAACTTCTTTAAATCTTCCGGACTGTCTTTAAAAGAATTCAGCCCGGCTTTCATCTTTTTCACCGTGATCTCAAAACCATTGGGCTCCTTCATTTTTTCAATAAATGCTTCTTCATCCTTCTTCTGGTCGCCTGTCAGGGCCGTGCCGCTGTTGATGATCTCGCGTTCCATCATCCTGCGGATCTCCTGCGCAGTCCTGATGTCTTCATGCTTCAATTTTGTCGTGTAGTTTTTCTGGGCAAATTCCTTGTCATTCAGGATTTCATCCACCTGATCCTTCGTGACATGAATAAACTTATGCTCCCCAAAGAGCTGCTCCACTGTCTGGCGGATCTCTTCCTGAATCTCCTCCTCCGTCTTCTCGCGTTCTTCCTGCTCTTTCTTCTTTTGCTCCTCCATGTATTTGGCGTTGGTGACCACCATAAAGGCAAGCTTATTCTTATAAATATCCTTTTCCTTCTCCTGATCCCTGTCTTCCTGCCGTGTCTGTTCCAGTTCCTTTTCAGTCATCGCCATCTTGGACTGGATATAAACGATGTTGTTTTCCACGGTTGACAGTTCCTGCTCTACGGATTTACGGTTCGCCGGTCCGATGCCGGCGATCAGCTCCAGTCTGCTCTTTTTATCCAGCAGATCGTAAAGCATGTTCTTCAGCCCGTTAAGCTTGAGTTCCTGATCGGTTTTTTCTTTCACGCCCTTTGCCATGTTTTGCCCTCCCAATCTATGATGTACTGATTTACTGATTATTCGGGTTGCCGCCGCTCATAAACTGCTGCATTGCCTTCAGTGTTTCATTCAGCTGCAGGATCGCATCCCTGACACCGTCATCCGTACTCTCTTTTTCTCCCTTCAGCCGGATGTCAGACTGCTTTTCTGTGCTTTGCTGCCAAGCAGGCCCGGCTTTTATCTGATCGGCATTCTGATGTGAAATAGTTAGCGTATGCTTACTATTTTCATCAATCCCTGCTGTCTTATCTTCACTCGTTTTTGCCTCTGATAAGATCTGTTCCAGCGTCGCTAACAGCTTATCTTCATTCGGACCATCCGGATCACGCAAATCTTTTTTGTCTGCGGATCTTTCTTTTTCCGGATGTCCGGCCTGAACGGTTTTTTTCTGCGCCTGACTGCGTTTTTGCTGCGCGGCTTTTTCCTGCTGCCTTCTTCTTTGCTGCATATCTTCATACAGCTCCTTAAGTTCCGGCATATATTCCGCGATCATTTCTTCCTGCGGACTCTCTCTGTCCTCATCCACTGCTGTATCATCGGGATATGCAGCATGGAAGATAAACTTCGCTTTGCTGCGGACAAAACCTGCCATCTCATCCCCGGTCAGCCTGCGCAGTACCTGCTGCTCCTCAGGCCGGATCCCGCCCCTGAGCGAAAGCAGTTTGTCAAGACTTGTAAGCTCACCGTCCGGCAAAGCGGAGAAGAAACCGAAAGAAAACTCTCCCAAAAGCGCCGAAGAAGCGGTTTCCATTTCTTTTCCCTGTACAAAGGCACCGGGGCTCTTTGTATCAAGCACCAGCATACCGCCGTCTTTTTGCAGCTTTCTGGCTATCTGCCAAAGAGAAGAGATCAAGGCCGGATCCTGGTCGCTTAAAAATTCATCTGCCAGTCCGATCCAGACGATGGCCGGTCTTTGCCAGAAGGGACGAGGTACCTCTTCGGAAAGGAGTTCATTTTCATCGTTCTTTTCGGCCTGATCTTTTTCTTCCTCATTCTTCTTCAGTTTCTCGTACATTTCCTCCTGCGCTGTCAGGCTTCCCATCAGCATTCTGAGGATCAGCATAAACTGTGCCGCTGCCAGCGTCTGATTTCCGCTGTCGATCATGGATGAAAAATCATAAGTAGTAAAACTGCCGTCAAACGAGCAGGTCGTAGGTCCGTTCCAGAGCCCGCCGTTTCGTCCGCCTGCGGCAAACTTGGAAATATGGTTTACCAGGCTCTTTAACATACTGCGCAGATATTCATTTTTCTCGCAGACAAATTCCATCTGGATCTGCGCATACAGATCATCAAATACGGGATAATCCTCCGGCCTGAGCATGGTCAGATCCGTATCCGCATAAATCCCTTTTTCATGATATGTTTTTTCGATCAGGCTGCTGAGATATTCGAGCACATCGCTTTCAAGGTCTTTCAACAGCAGTTTGAAAAATCCGTCAAGAAAATACAGATGGGTCGCAAAATCCCCGATTACACCGTCTCTCACCCTGGACTTCTTTTCATCACCGCTCTGCAGCAAAACGATCTGGAAGGGGTTAATCCTGCACTTTGCGGTATCATCGGCCGCTACAATGCTGCCGCCTGTTTTAGAGGCAGCATCCCGGAATCTGTTTTCCGTATCAAATGCAAAAATACGGGCATCCGTTGCCGCCAGCTCGCTCAGCAGGTTTTCCGCAAACTGGCCTGTCAGCTTTCTGTCTCTTCCGGCAAGCAGTACATTGGACCGGATCTGCTGCTCATCGGGTCTGAAAAAGTCAACAAATACCGGAACCTGATCCGCAACGCCGATAAAACTTCCGCCATCCTCTAAGATCCTCGGGTAGGCCCAGGGGATCGATGCCGCCAGCGTATTGCAGGGTATGCTCCTTGCTTTCTTCAGCAGCGGATCATACCCGGAAACCTGACTCCCCGCATAACCCGTAAACTGATCAAAGTCCATCCGTCGCAGACGGAAACCTTCTTCTTTCCAAATACGGCGCAGCTGCTTTTCGATCCGGGACATCCGCTTGGAATGGTCGTCGCCGGAAATTTTTTCTGCAGGCTCCTCCGCCTTGTCTATCATATCCACGATCATCCGGTCATCCGCATCTTCACCGGTTTCCTTTTCCGGATCTGCATCTGACGTTCTTTTCGCTTTTTTAAAGATTTCCTTTTTTACGTTTTCATCAGAAATGCTTTCGGAAACCGTACCTCTGATCGCTACATCTTCGACAGCGGTATCATCCACAGCGAAGCCTTCTTCAGATACCTCTGATGACATCTCTGATGCCTTTTCATCCTTCGTATCATAGGCTGTCACGTAGATATTGACATCCATCAGACGTTCCTGTTTTTCCATCACCCGCTGCTGCAGAGCCTTAAGCACTTCGATCTGCGCAGCAAGACGGTTCTGCCTCGAAGCAGTCGTTGATGACCGGTAGGAAACGGTAAGCCGCTGGAGCGTTCTGTCGATATCCCTGACGGCCCTTCTGTATGCCACGGGTGTGCATTTTACAACAACTTTCGTATCCGGAATGCTCATAACACCGGCCAGATATGCATCATGCGCCATCATCGGATAACCGCTGACACAGAATGCCGCTGACTCCATACCATTGACTTCGGTAGAGAATGCACGGAACCGGACGGTCTGCGGCTGTGCCCACTGCGCATAATCCTCCGGAGCGATATTATCAATCTCTTTTTCATCAAATTCCTGTCCGCAGCAATACTTGGAAAAGATCGCCAGCTGCTTTGTATCAAGTATGCGCGCTTTTTGCCCGCTGCTGCCAAGATGGAAGGCTGCCTGCTCTGCATTTTTCTCCAGCTTCCGCTTATCCTTATCAAAAAGAGCCAGATAATAAAACGGTGTCATCACGCGGTTACGGTGCCCTAAATCTTTTAAAACACGGATCCTTTTTTGCTGCAGGTCTTTCCTGGCCTGCCACTCTTTTTCGCTAAGCAGACCCTCCTCAAAGGAGGCATCGATCTGTGCAAGCCTGTCAAATTCCAGCATCAGCGAATTCATATGATCAAGCGGTCGTTCTATTTTGATGATATTCGCCGCAAGATGAGACGGAAGCTGCAGAAACACTTTTCCGAGTCCCTTATCGATCAGCTTTCTGCGGCTGGCTGCATCATAAAAACGCAGGGAAACGGGTTCGATCTCGATCACTTTTCCGTAATATTTATCCGCAAATTCCAGGAAACCTTCCCGGATATCCGTAAAGGCGGAAATATCATCCATAAAAGCATCGATTTTTTCTTCCCTGATCTTTTCTTCTTTCCGCTCTTCTTTCTCTCTTTGTTTTTCTTCTTCTTCCAGCCTCTTTTGCTCTTCTATTTCAGCCTGCTGCCGCTCTTTTTCGGCCTGGCGCTCCTGCCGCACCTGTTTTACCGCTTCGATCTCTTCCTGGGTTGCGGTTTTCGAATGCAGGATCTCCTCTTCGTCCATGATCTGCTTGCGAAGCGCCTTCTTTTCTTCTTTCAGACGTTTTTTCTCTGCTGCGATCTCCGCCTTTTCCTGCTTCTTTTCTTCTTTCAGGAGTTTGTTTTCTTCTTTGAGCTCTTGCTTGATACGTTTCTTTTCTTTTTTGAGCAGCTTGTTATATTCCCTGCGCTCCTCTTTATCCATCAGATCGTAAGGGATCTCCAGCAGCTCTTCCATCCGCTGCTCGTCTGCAAGACGCTGCGCTGCTTCTTCTTCGGAGGGGCCGGTTTCTGCCGGCTGTTCTGTCTCATCGCCGGATGCAGCTGCTTTCTTCTCTGCTTTGATCCGTGCTTTTTCTGCCTTCTTCTCTTCCGCGAGTTTTTTCTTCTGCTCCCGCTTTTCTTCCCTTAGCCTCTTTGCTTCTTCTTTTTTCTCGAGACGGATCCGTTTTTTTTCTTCTTTAGAAAGTGGCTGTGCGGGCGCATTTTCATCATCCGAAGATACTTCCTGTTCCGTAGATCCTGTCTGCCCCTGAGACTTAGTCTGCTCCGCAGACTCTTCCGATTCTGTATCTTCGGTCATCGAAACCTGTGTATCTTCCGATTCTTCTGCGTTCTTCTCAGCTGTATTCGAATCTGTATCATCTGATCCGGATTCGATAAGATTCCCGGTCGCTTCTTTCGCGTTTTCTGTTTCCTCTGTCTCCTTCGGATCTTCCCCCTCTGAAAGCGCCTGCGCCGGATCTTCTTTCGCTTCTGTCTCCTGCTCTCCTTCGCTTTCCATCCGCTCTTCATTGGCCTTGCGGTAGCTCTCGATCACTTCCTCGTGCATTTTTCCGCTTTCTTTATCCATAAGCATCTCGTCGGAATACACACGCTCAAACTTTCCGGGAAGCGCAAAGAAACGGAGCATCTTCAAAAGCACCTGATAATTCGGTTCTCCGTCAAGACGCACCAAAAGGACCACGCAAAAGAGCAAAATGCAGACGCAGACCACACTTCTTCCCGGCAGGGAAGAAAGCAGCACGAGCACAAGCAATACTGCTGCGATCAGACTGACGATCACATCACCGATGGTGATGCCAAGCATCAGCTCATTTTTTCCTTTCGTTTTTTCCGGTATCAGATGCATTCCATGCTTCCTCTTCTCGAATCCGGCATTTCCCACAGATCATCCGTCTGCTGCGGCTCGCTGCCAACGCTTTCGCTGACCGGCTGGGCGCCCGTCGATGTCACGCTCTTACCGTTTTTCCCAAAACCCTCCAGCAGGTCTTTGAAGCGAAAACCGGACAGCGCGATCAATCCTTCTGTATTTCTCTCTTTGATGCTCTCCACAACAGATGAAAAGCTGATCGCCTGGATCCCCGCCAGTTTTGCCAAAACCTCGGACACCAGGTTTCCCGCTTTTTGCGCCATGAGCAGTCCGACAAAGATCAGAAGGAGCCTTGTCAGATAATCCAGCGACTTCCATCCCGACTGCGTCAGTGCGCCGCCAAAGAGAGAGAGCTCAGGCGATATCACAACGGGTATCAAAAGCTGCACGATCTGCACTGCCAGGATCGATGCATAGACCGAAATTGCCTGTACCGCAAAAGCGGTCAGCCATTTTTTGATCCTGCCGTCGTCTTCCATGGTCCCTGTTGCAAAAACCAGAGGGGCGCTCAGGTAAAGCAGCAGCAGATTTAAGATCCGCGCCAGTGTTCCGATGACGATCACAAAGAGCACGCCAAAGATCAGCGCCGCAGCCAGATCGATGAACAAAAATCTGATTTTATTTGCATGAAAGCCTGCAAAAACCTGCTGTCTGTCGTAAACGGAATAATTTCCATCCTCCGTTTCGCTGCCGATATAGAATTTACCACGCAGACCGTCAAACAGACCGGGCTTTTTGTTGTATTCTTCATTGATGGCACCGTCCATGGTCCCCATCAGAAAACAGATCCGGTCCAGATACACCTCTCCTCCGATGCTGTCGCCGGGGATCTGCTCCTGCGTAAACGTCTTGAGCGCATGAAAATCCTTGTCCGTATGGATGATCTCCATGGCCTCAAGCAGTGCCTTGTTCATGCCTTCGTAATAGATATCCACATCCACATTCTGTGACAGACTCTGGGAAAATGCGATCTTCTGCAAAACATTCTGCCAGGTGTGGATCTCATCTCCGTCTTCATTCCTGGTAGGATAGTTATAATCAAACACACCCTGTTTTTGCAGATATTCCATATCCGGACGGATGTCATTAAAACATGCATTTAAATTAAACCGGTTATTATGTGTCACATTGAAGGAATAATTCCCGATGGTGGAAAGGCTTCTTGCCATGGCTGCGATCTCGGCGTCGGTAAAGTCTCTCTCCTGCTTTTTCCCGATCGCGCCGTTTGCCCGAAGCCGGGCGGATATCTGTTCCAATGCCACAGACGATAAAAACAGGATCAGCGTCATACCAAAAGTCAGAGCTGCCATAAACAAGACGCTTCCGAAAAAGCTTTTCAGCATTTGCTTCACGGAAAGCTGCTTCATCTCGTCTACATCCAGCCTTTTCCGGATGATCGATGTCACACCGATGACCAGGGCAAAAACCACGCCGACAAGACACATGACAAAATACAGGTTGGCTACCGTCCTGTGGGAAAAGAAAACGCTGGCAAGGCTTTTTTCATCTCCCTGATAGACCACGGTCAGCGAACCTTCGATCACGCGGAAAATGGCATAAACGGCCCTGAGCAGCGCGCAGAGTGCGGCTGCGATCACATACTTGATCTGTGTCAGTAATGTCATGAAATCAAAACCGTCTGTTACAACTGTCATCTTATCTGATCCGCATCCTCTTTCTTTGCAGGTACATATAAATGCCTGCCGCTGCCGCAAACAGTACGATCACACAGAAAAATACCAGCCCCTGTGCACCGAGATACATCAGGATCGTAAACTCGTACCGGGTTTCGTTTCCTGCCTGATCCTTCACAAGCGCCACATAATCGCCCATTTTCGTCAGCGTATGGTTTGCAGGTTCTTCCATTTTGGTTCCGTTGCGAAGGATGGTCACGCTTTCTCCCTCGCCCAGTCCCGTATAACTTACCGGCCGTCTGGCCGTATTGTTTTCCATCAGTCCCGTGAACTTCAGCATCGGCGGCGTATGATCCACCTTAACCGATAACGTATAATCCCTCGTAGTGATCGGGCATTTATACCGGATCTTATAATCGCCCTCTTTGAGCATTTCCACACGGGTATGTGTCGTTGTCACATTCCTGCCGTCCAGCAGGACCTCATCTGCCAAAAACCCTTCCGGTATGGCATAGTAGTTCAATCGTCCGGTCACACCACCGACTACAGTAAAGGTAAACAATTCTTCTGTGGTAGACTCCGAACCGAGCCGGATCACATAGCTGCCGATATACATCAGCCTGGAAAGATCCGGTTCCTCGGGCTTGATCCCGTTCACATAGACCGTCAGCTTCACACCCTCGGGTGCCTCGATCCATACCGGTTCCCTGACCACCATACCGTCTGCTACATTGCTTTTTACTTCCACACCAAATCTGGGTGAGGTATAAATATATTCATCCTGATCCATGTCATAGGACATGGTATCGGTAATTTTCACTCTTCCTTCGGGAACCTCTCCTGCCACCACCATTGCATCGATCGGTGCGCCTGTAAAATTATCCAGCTCGCCCACATATTCCATGTCGATGGTACTGGCATCACCGGTCACGATATTCGTCGTGCCTGCCGTATTGGCTGCATTGATCAGTTCCTGTGACCATTCCGGGATTCCCGTCCCCTGATCCTGGATATCCTCCGTCCCGTTTCCGGATACAGAAACACTGTCCGATCCGTTCTCATAACGACTGTCGCTTTGGCCTTGGCTGCTGCGGCTTCCCAGATCATCATCGCTGCGGTTACTGCTGCCGCTGCTGTTATTTGAGCTGCTGCTCGAATTGCTGCTTGAATTACTGCCCAAACTACTGCTTGAATTACTGCCCGAGCTGCTGCTTGAATTACTGCCGGAGCTGCTGCTTGAATTACTGCCGGAGCTGCTGCTTGAATTACTGCCCGAGCTGCTGCTTGAATTACTGCCCGAACTGCTGCTTGAATTACTGCCC
>JAEEKC010000099.1 GCA_016282215.1 Lachnospiraceae bacterium | reverse complement strand
TGATCTGGCGCTTCTGCAGAACGCACCGCTTTCACCGGAGGCTATGACGGCATTTGTACAGCGGTCCAACGAGATCATGCTGATGTTGTCGAAGAAGTAAGGGTGTCAATGGTTGTCAATGGGGACGGTTCTTTTTGACAACCTGTCGGTGTCAGATGGGGACGGTTCTCTGTGACAACCTGTATTGCAAGGTTGTCAGAGAGAACCGTCCCCAATGACACCGCCCAATGACACCGCCCAATGACACCACGTCCCCATAGACAACCTAGTCGTTCTTTCGTTTCTTCGGTTTCTTCGCCAGCGGCGCGAATATGGTCTTACGCCCGATGAATCCGAAGATCCGGGTGATGAAGATTCCGAGGAAGGAGCCGCAGGAGTCGATGAGAACGTCCCGCTTGGATGGCCCGCGGCCGGCGACGAAGGATTGATGGTATTCGTCGAGGCAGGCAAAGCCTACGCAGAAGGCTCCGGCTACAAAAACCAAAAGGATGCCGCGCATCCCGTATACATAGAGAGGCAGCGCAACGGACATGGCCAGCAGCATGTATTCCGTAAAATGCGCTGCCTTTCGTACGTAAGGGTGCAGCTTCTCTATATAGTGTTCTTTCTGCGCCTGACTTAAGTGAAGATCTGCTGCTTCGTCCGCGATGACGACCACGGCCTTGGTCACCTTATAGCTCAAACGTCCCGATTCTACGCCGTTTTGCGCGGAAAGGCCGAAGATCACATACATCATGACCAGGGCCGGCACAAAGGACAAGGGCTTTAGCAGGCAGCGCAGCAGTGTTTTGATGAATATTCCAAGATAATGAAAAAACTTCATAGGGTTCCTTTTTTCTATGTTTAAAAGTGACTTTCGTGTCAGAAAACCGTGGCGCGAAAGCCGAAATTGTGGTATGATGACTGTAATTACGGTACATGACGGGCGGCGGTTTTGCTTGAAATCGGATGCCGGGCATGCACTGAGGAGATATGATAGCACGAAATTTGTTTCTTTGCAACTGGAGGGTTGGGGGAAGCCTTTATACGAAATTCGATTATTTGTGGGGAGGAAACAAGGATGTCGGATGACAGAAAAGCAAGAGAGGAAATGGTGGAATACTACCGCGCTGAGGTAGAGAGACTTTCGGCTTATATCCGCTGGCTCGAAGAAAAAAGCGGCGGCGGGGTATCGCAGGAATACAGGCCGGAAGGCGGTAAGACAGTGAATTTCCCGGTGTATGATTCGACGCTGCTCCGGTTTGTGAAGGAGATGGACGGTTCGATCTTCCTGGACAAGAATTATCCGTATGTCTATTCCAGGAACGGGCTGAAAAACTACAAGGATGAGATCGCGCTGATCGAGCGGACGGATATCATGACCATGAAGAATATCGGCGGGATCCTGTCCCATTATGTGCTCGGCGGCAGGGTGAAAGGCCGCCTTTGGGCAGAAGGGGTAGAAAACGGGGTATACTTGAAAGCAATCACGAAGGCGAAGGAGATCATCGATTTCTGGACCAGGGACAGCGGTATGTAATGTCCTAATGACCGGGGGGCGGACAATGGGAGAGAAGTCAGGCAAGAAGAAAGAGTTTATCATAGAAAAGGCTCGCGATGTCTTTGCGCGGAAGGGGTTCCTGACCGTGACCATGAAGGATATCGTGGAGGAATGCGGGATTTCCAGAGGCGGTCTGTATCTGTACTTTGAGGATACTGGTTCCCTGTTTTTGGAGGTGCTGAAAAAAGAGCGGGAATCGGACAGCGGAGAAGAGATTGATAAAGCCGAAACATCGGTGGAGATGCTGTCCGCTTTTTTACGGGAGCAAAAGAAGGAGATCCTGGGCGTAAAGGATTCGCTGATCGACGCTATATATGAGTATTGTTTTTCTTTAACAAGGGACCATTCAGAAGAAACTGAAAAAAAGGCTGCAGAGAGTTTTCTTGCGGAAGAAAATACCCGTTTCCATATGTCTGTAAAGGTGCTCCATAGTCTGATCCGTGCGGGTATCAGGGAAGGGTACTTAGACTGTGAAAAACCACTGCAGGAAGCCTACAATATCATGTTTGCCATCGAAGGGCTGAAGATCTGCGCGGTGAGCATCGGAGTTACGGAGGAAGAAGTATCGAACGAGATCAATTTCCTCTTCAGTCATCTGTTTATCCGTGAGGATGAGGAAGATGAAGACGATGGGTGACTAGTGTAGCTGTTTGCGACATTGTTTCAGGAAAGTCAGGAGCGTTTGCGCCTGGCTTTTTTCTATGCCTTTTTCCGAGAAGAGGCAGGCGAGCAGAAGATCGGACATCTCTGCTATGTATTTGTCAGGCTGCGGCTCGGTCGTTTCAGGATGAGACGGCATAGCAGCCGTATCTGCTGCTGCAGCGTTTTTGACCTTCGTATAGGTGGTCCATATGGACGCAAAATCCGTAGGCAGCAGGAACTTCTGATCCTTGGAAAGGACATTTTTGCGGATCATGAGCGTGGTGAGTCTTTTATAATGATAAGCGATCCGAACGCTGTGATCGCCGCGGTTCCAGGCGGACATCATGGAAGTGAGCCAGATCAGGTACCGGATCAGCGCGTATGCGAGAAGGACGATAGCAACCAGGCCGATGAACAGGATCAGCGGACGGAATACGGAGCTCGAGAGCAGGTTGTTGATGCGGTTTGTATTCTCTTTCAGAAGTTCGTTGGTCTGGTTCTGGTTATTGACGGTATCCGGTGAGTTGCCGGCAAGGCCGAAGAGGCCGGAGAACAGATCCCAGAAACCGGAAACATTGGCAGCGGTATCCGATTCTTCGGAAGCGGGAGTGAATTCCAGCGGAACCCAGCCGAAACCGTCCTCGTAGATCTCAACCCATGCATGGGCGCTGCCGTCTGTGACATTGACGGTGACAACGCCGGTTTTACCCAGCGGGTTTTCGCCGGAGAACCAGGTATCGTAATCGGCATCGATATCGGAACCTTCTACGATATCCGACAGGGAAACTGCATAACCTTCGACATACCGCGCCGGAATGCCGTAGGAGCGCAGCAGCATAACGGCGGCGGAGGCAAAGTGCGAGCAGTAGCCGCGTTTCTGCGATTCGAGGAAGTACCGGATAAAATCAGCGTCCATGGGCGTCGTGCCCGGCGTCATGCTGTAGGGGAACTGATGCAGGTACGTACGGATCAGCTCAATCTGTTCTTCTCTGTCTTTTCCCGTGCCAATCTCTGCATGGAGTGACATCAGATACTCGCGAAGGGATTCGGGCATATCGAGATAATACAGGTTGCAGAGCATATCGTAATACCGGGCATAGTCATTCAGCATACCGGATTCATAGCCTTCATTTTCCGTATGATCGACCTGGAAGGCGTTGAGATATTCTTCGCTGTAGGGGAAATAGGAAAAGGCATAAGTCCCGGATTTGGATGCATTTTGCGCCTCGGCTGATGGCGGCAGGCCTGTCAGGGTGTCTTCCATCAAAGCCGTGGTTACGGCGCCGCCCTGATTCGGATACAGAATGCTGTGCGGTGAGGAATGAGGCAGTTTCATATCCGGGGATACAAAGTAGGGCAGATAATAGTAGCCCGCTTCGGCGTCCAGATTCTCGATGCGCATAAGTCCCGACATGACGGAAGGGTCTTTCTGCTTTAAGGCGTTGAGCCTGTAGCCTTCGATGATGGCCGTGAATTCCTCGTAGTTTTCGTAATCATCTCCAAGCTGATCGCGAAGAGCAGCGTCTTTGAAATCGGGGACTTCCCAGGAATGGCCGGTATAATTGGAACCGGTGTATGCTTTCAGATAAAGCGTGTCATAGGAATAGGGAACAAAAGTCACCGTCAGGTCAGTCTGATAATCCGGACGGACAGAGGAAACGCCGCCGAGCTGTCCGCCGCTGATCCCGCCCTTTGCCTGGTAACGGTCAAAAAATGCCGAAAGACCGGTCTGCGTGAAGTTTTTCATATAATCATCCACGCGGCGTCTGGCGGATGAGAGTTTGATGTTTGACGAACCTGTCATCAGCGGCAGGGCGGCCAGACCGATGATCAGTACGAATACCAGAAAAACACCGGTGAGCTGCAGGAAGATCTTGCCGCTTGCATGGTAGGTATAGGAGATGATGGTATCACTTTCTTCGTGCTTGAATTCCGTCCATGTTTTGTCACGGTAAGGCAGCAAAAAATGCCTGCCGGAGCGAAGGATCGCAACCATGAAATAGGAAAACAGAAGGAGGATGAAATAGCCCACAGCGGGCATTTTTTCCACAAAGATACCCAGCTGGAAGAGCGGGAACGTCATCAGGATCACTGCAAAGGCTGACATATATTCCGAAATAAAAATGTTCAAAAGAAGGATCAGGAAAAAGCCGATGAAGCCGGCGGCATAGGTGATGGTCATGGCGCGGTCCGAGAAAAACTCCGTGGATTCCCGGTAGACATCGAGCAGATAATAATCACCGTAGGTCTGCTGCAGGATGTTGATGAAGGCCTGATAACCGCTGTTTACCATGAAACGGAAGGTGAAGATGAAGTAGGTGAATCCCACAAAGATCACCGGGTAGAACAGGTTGAACATCAGCCTGGAATAGTGCAGGAATGCCATCAGAATGGAGAACAGCAGGAAAATGACCAGCAAAAGTCCCTGATAGCAGGGCAGGTTAAAGCTGGAGATCACGCCGCCGATGGTGCCGTATGAGGCCGCAAAGATCAAAAGCCCTTTGATCAGACAGACAAGGGCCTTCTGGGAGCAGGTGGTCTGCGGTTGCTCCGGAACGGCGAAACCATACGGATATAAAGGCGTTTCGGCCTCGTTTTTTTTCTTACGAAACCACATCGCTGACTCCTTTATGGGTGACGTGCAAAAGTGTCCCGCCGTGCAGACCGGCGCGCTGGTAGACCGAAAGCGCCAGGTCTTCTTCGGGGTAGGGCGTCATGTAAAAGCACTCTAAAAATGCAAGGTCGAGCTGTTCTTTGTTCTGGATCAGTGCATTGGAAAAATCTGCGCTGCCTGCGTTGTAAAAGCAAAGGAAGAAGACTTCCCCGGCCTGCAAAAGGCTGCGGCACATTGTATAGGCATTTTTCATGCTCTCCTCAAGAAGGTCCGAGGTAGCGTCCGGCAGGTAAAGCTCCGGCAGCACCGTGAACTGGTTCGAGGCAGTATGCTCGTTTTCTTTTACCATCCATTTATTGATTTTGGCGCTGAGCTTCCAGTGGATCTTCTGAAGCCTGTCTCCGGGTATATACTCGCGAATGTCAGTGACATTGGAAGAGGTGTTGCCCTTGGCAGCGGTCTCTTCAAATTCATCAAAGCCCTCGCCGTAGGCCCCGGCTTCGAAGGTCTGGACTTCTTCTTCGGGCGGATAAACATGGATCTCCAGCCGTGTATCGAGGTCTTTTTCAAAACGGAAAACATGCAGATAGTCATAAGCGATCAGATGAAGACTGCGCACCTGATAGCAGCCGCAGCGGTGAAATTTGATGGGCAGATCCAGAGAAAAGGTGCCGCGGAAGTACGCCGGGACGGTAGCGGCCCAGGCTTTATCGCAGGGATAAAACGGGGAAGTGATCTCATAGCGGATATGGCAGTCCGGAAGCGGAAAAAAAGAACTGTTATGAAGTCTGACGCTGATCTTTACCTCATCCAGGGTCTGCGCGAAGGAGGAAGTGGATCTGACGTCGACGGACAGGTGCTTCCACGCATAACGCCCGGCCAGATAGGAAGCCACGGGAATGGAGATCACAAGGATCAGCAAAAATACAAAAAGCCCTGTGCGGTAAAAAGTCGAAAGAAACACAAGGGCAGCGACCAGAATGATATAAGAGATGATCTGGGCGATCAATATGAGTTTATCGAGGATCTTGTTTTTTATCATTGGTTGTTTCGGCTATGATCTTGCAAAAGTGACGGCAGTGCTATGGCCGGTGCCGGTTGCTATGGTTTTACGGCATTAGCGGCATTTGTACTATGGCTGCAGTGAAATGCGTGGAATGGGAACCTGGGAAAGGATCTGGTTTAAGATCTCGCGGGGTCCCAGTCCGGCTGCCTTTGCCTTGGTGTTCAGGATCAGCCTGTGATTGCAGACAGCATAAAAAACGGCGTGAATATCGTCCGGAGCCAGGAATGTGCGGTCCATATAATAAGCGTAAGCCTTTGCTAACTTCAGGATGGCGATGCTGCCGCGGGGGCTGATGCCCTGGGCCAGATACTCATAGCCTCTGGTTTTTTCCGTCAGGGAAACAATGTATTCAAGGAGTTCTTCTTTTACAAAGATGGCATCGGCTTCCTTTTGCATCTGAAGGATCTCGTCGCCGCTCATCACAACCTGTACATCGTCCATGCTCTGGGAAGATCTGCCCATCAGGATCTCCGTAGCGGCCTTGTGATCGGGATAGCCTAAGGACAGCCTGATAAAAAAGCGGTCGAGCTGTGAGTCGGGGAGTTTCTGCGTGCCGGATGCGCCAATGGGATTCTGCGTCGCAATAACAAAAAACGGCTTGTCAAGGGCTCTGGTTACGCCGTCTACGGAAACGCTGCCTTCTTCCATAACCTCCAACAGAGCGGACTGAGTTTTCGGAGAAGTACGGTTGATCTCGTCTGCCAGGAACAGGTTGGTGAAGATAGCGCCGGGCCGGTAGGTAAAATCGCCGGTTTTCTGATCGAGCAGTGAAAAACCGAGAATATCGGAAGGAAGGACGTCCGGCGTAAACTGCATTCTGCGGTAGGAAAGGGACATGGAGCGTGAGAGTGCCACGGCCAGGGTGGTTTTGCCAACGCCCGGAATGTCCTCGAGCAGGATATGGCCGCCTGCGAGCATTGCGCAGAGGATCATGTCGATCTCGTCATCTTTTCCTCTCAGAACCTTGGATATTTCTTGTTTTACTGCTGTCAGTTTCGAATTCAAAGGATTGTCCTCCTGTCCGGATAAAACCCGGAGTGATATATTGATATGTTGTATTGCTGCATTTACTGAATCGGTGCTTGCGTATTTGAATCGCTACACTGATTTATATAGGCAACAATTGTATTTTACAGGAAAATTGTTGATTTCGCAAACGATTTGCACTTTTTTTGGTTGGAATTGAGTGGTTTATTTTTTTATATTTATTTTGAGATAAATGATCTGAACGAAGGCTTCCCCCTCCGGGGGAAGCTGTCAGCGAAGCTGACTGATGAGGGGATATATAAGATGATATATGATGAGGGGCAGTCTTGAATAAACGATAGTGCTATGATATATTTGAGAAGTTCAAGAAAATAAACAAGGGGATAAAGCATGAACAGAAAGATTCTGAAAAACAAAGCATATCTGTACCTGACGGAGTTTTTCGCAGGTATGAGCGTGATGGCGGTAGAACTCGGGGCCAGCAGACTGTTGGCGCCGTATTTTTCGTCCTCACAGATCGTCTGGACCATCATCATCGGTACCATCATGATCGCCATGGCGCTGGGAAACCTATACGGCGGAAAAAAAGCGGATCAAAACCCGGATCCGGACAAGCTCTACGCCAGGATCATCTTTGCGGCACTGTGGATCGCAGCGATCCCGGTGGTGGGAAAATACATCATCATCGCGGTATCGGGGCTGCTGATCTTTACCAGCACCAGCCATTATCTCGTGCTCGCGGAATTTATTGCCTGCATGATCGTCTTCGTTTTTCCTTCGTTTTTACTGGGAACGGTGACGCCGTCTTTG